>JAISLN010000073.1 GCA_031290835.1 Prevotellaceae bacterium | reverse complement strand
ATGCTCGATATTTGCAGCGTTGCCCTGCGGCGGTTGCTCACAAAAACGTACCACGCCGCCAGCAGCGGAAGCGCCAGCAGCAGCCACAAAAATTGGGGATGCACAAAAACTATATCATTGTATCCGTACACGGCTAATACGATTTTAAGGTTGTTTTTTCCAAATTCAGCTCCTGTTTTTTTCTGTATTTTGTCATTCGCCCCGACTCGCTTACCACTATTATTTCCTCATCTACCAGCCTCAACATAAGCACGCCGTGGGCTTTTAGAGAATCATTTACCGAAAACGGGTCAAGCTCATTCAGCTGTCCGGCGGCTTGGAAGCTTTTCCACATGCGTATGTAGCGTTTTTTTTTACACATGTAGTTCTTCACCAAACAGCAGCACTTCGTAAGCGAGCGGATTGTTTACATTAAAATCCCTTTCCCGAAAAGGATGGGGCTCAATGCGGCTATCCACGTAGCGTGTCAGCTTCAACAGCTCGACTTGCCGCTGAACGTGGCTGTCGTAATCGTCAAAAACCACGGCAATATCAATATCGCTACGCTCGTTAAAATTGCCTTTTGAGTAGGAGCCGAACAAAATGATTTTACCGCAGCCAAAATTCGACTTCACTAACGTAGCGTATTGTTGCGCAATAGCTATAGCCTTTCTTTTATCCATGAGTGTAGCTGTTCAATTTTGTCAATCCACTCCTTTGTGTAATCAGCGGTACAAAGCGTATAAAATTCCTTTTTGTAGTCATCATACCGGGCACTTATATTAAATGTGGTAATGGTGTAGAGCCAGTCTGCATATTCATCCGTCAGCTCCAGCGCGCTAAGTTCTGCTAACCGATACAGGTTATGCGTAAACGGCGCATGCGTTTTCTGCGCTTTAACGTAGTAGGCTTTCAGTAGCTTTTCAACTGCAATATGGCCGATAAACAATGCCCAGCTATATGTTTTCGACCGGTATAGCGTGAGCATTACGTTAAAGTCGTTGTCCGAACTTTCTATCCAATGCCTCACTATCTTTTCAACATCTATCGAAGTACTGTTGATTTCGTTTTGTTTTCTCAACTTTGCCTCCGGCTTTACCTAAAGATTGTTTGCATTCACCGGCTCCACCGGTTGCTCCCGCTTTGTTTTTTCAATAAATTGCTGCGTGAGCTGAAAGCAGCTTTCGTTCTCGTTGGGGGGAGGCACAAACTTGGCAAACTTCACCAAATCGGAGGTGTAAAACACCTCGCGCAGGACGTCTATATGCTCTTTGGGGCAAAGGTTGTTCAGCTCAGCGTCGCGCAAAATCTCCTCCGAGGTTTGCTCCATTGCCTGAATGCTGTACCTGTCCTCAATGTACACGCGAATAATTTCGGATATTCGGGTGTGAAATTCTTTCACCCGTCCCTGTTGCCACAGCTGCTCGCCCTTGAGCTTTTCCAGCGCCCTGAGGGCAATGATGTGCGCCGGCTCCTTGGGCTTTGGCTTGAAGAACAGGGGGCGGTTTGCGCTCCGCCGGCTGATGTAGTAAACGGCAAATGCAATGAGCGCAAGCAGCAAAATTCCTCCGCCGACGTACGGCGCCGCCTCTGCAATCGTAATGGGGTACTCCACCGGCGGCTTGACGTCGTTGGGCGTAAACGTGCTGTCCATGGGCGGCAGCGCCACCTTTAGCGTCAGCTCGTTGGAGGCGAACGTATCCACCGCCTCGCCGCGGTTGAGGGTGAGCATGATTTTCGGCAGCGTGTAGATGATGTTGCCGTCAAAGGAGGTGAGCGTGTACTTGCGCTGCACGTTCACCCGGTCCTCCTGTTTTTTGTTGCGCAGCGTATCTATCTTTGATGTTTTCACAATTTCGATACCCGGCATGAGCGTATCGCCCAGCGTGGGGAAGGAGAACAGTATCGACTTGCTGTACGAAACCTGTAGCGTCATGTCCACCTGATCGCCCACCAGAATGCTATCTCGGTCGAGGCTCAGCTTCATGAGAATATCATCCTGCGCCGACGCAAGCGTTGCACCGGCTAACGCCACAAGCAGCAGTATGGTTTTACGTGTACGCTTCATTTTTTTTAATTCATTAGAACAGGATTTGCATTCTTAACTTTCTTAGTTTTCTTCCTCCCCTCATCGTTGCTTAAAGAGCGTAATCAGCGGCCTTACGTAGTCTTCGCCGGTGCTGATGCTCACGCTGTCCACCTTGCACTTTGAGAGCGTTTGCAGCATGGCTTGCTCGGTGGTTTTCCACCAGCGCTCGTAGCGGCTACGCACGCTCTGCGAGGCGGTATCCACCCAGATTTTTTGGTTGCTTTCGGCGTCCAGCAGCTCTATAATGCCCACGTTGGGCAGGCTTGCCTCGCGGTGGTCGTAGGTGCGGATAACGCCAACGTCGTGCTTGTTGGCGGCAATTTTCAGCGCGCTTTCGCACCTCACCGCGCCTTCCGGCGAAAAATCCATCATATCGCTCAGCACAAACGCCGAGCAGCGCTTTTTTATGGCGTTGGTCAAAAAGCGCAGGGCCTCCGAGATGTCGGTTTGCCGGCGCTGCGGCTGCAGCTCCAGCAGCTCGCGGATGATGCGCAGCGTGTGCGAGCGCCCCTTTTTGGGCGGGATAAACTTTTCGATTTTATCGCTGAAGAAGATGACGCCCACCTTGTCGTTGTTCATGCCCGCCGAGAACGAAAGCACGGCAGAGATTTCGGTAATCAGGTCTTTTTTGAGCCTATCGGTGGTGCCAAACAGCCGCGACCCGCTCACGTCCACCAGCAGCATGACGGTGAGCTCGCGCTCCTCCTCAAACACCTTTACAAAGGGCGTGCCGTGCCGCGCGGTTACGTTCCAGTCGATGTTGCGGATTTCGTCGCCGTACTGATATTCGCGCACCTCGCTAAACGCCATGCCGCGCCCCTTGAAGGCGCTGTGGTATTCGCCCGCAAAGATTTGCCGCGACAAGCCCCGCGACTTGATTTCAATCTTCCGCACCTTTTTTAAAAGCTCTGTCGTATTTGTCCTCTGTGCCATTTAACGCTCCTCAAGCTCTTGCTGTTTGCTATTCGCTAAAAAAACATAAAAATAAAGTGGTTTTGCTATCCCCCATTTCTCCACCGCTCTAAGCGGCTCATGCCGCGCGTGAGTATCCACGCCATAATCCTGCTGTAGCCATCTTCCACCAGCGCACGGCGGCACAAATCCTGAAATTCCTCTACGGTCATTCTGGTGCCATTCGTAAACTGGCCGAACAGGTAGCATTCGTTGCAGTACTTGTCGCTTCGCGTTATTCCGTCGTATTCGGTACCCCATTTTCGGTGGTCTTTGCCTATCACCAATCCGCAGCTCTGACAAATTCTTTTTTTACTCATGTTTTTTTAATTTAGAGGTTTCAGCTGTTTACTATTTTTATTCACTATTCACTACTAAACTAAGGCACCTCCACAGCGTTTAGCACCTGCGTTACGATGTCTTCGGCGGTTACGTTTTCGGCTTCCGCTTCGTAGGTAAGCCCGATGCGGTGGCGCAGCACGTCGTAGCTTACGGCGCGAACATCTTCGGGAATTACGTAGCCGCGCCGCTTGATGAAGGCGTATGCCTTTGCTGCAAGCGACAGGCTGATGCTGGCGCGCGGCGAGCCGCCGTAGCTGATAAGCCCCTTGAGGTTGCCCAGCTTGTAGTCGTCGGGGGTACGCGTAGCGTAAACGATGTCCACAATGTAGCGCTCAATTTTTTCGTCCATGTAAACTTCGCGCACCACCTGCCGCGCCTTTACAATATCTTCGGGCTTTAGCACGCGCGAGGGTTTGGGAAAATCGCCCGTTACGTTTTGCCGGATGATGAGCTTTTCCTCCTCCTTTTTGGGGTATGAAATAATCACCTTGAGCAGGAATCTGTCAACCTGCGCTTCAGGCAGCGGGTAGGTGCCCTCTTGCTCCAGCGGGTTTTGCGTAGCCATCACGAGGAATGGCTCCGGCAGCGGGTAGGTTTGGTCGCCCAGCGTAACCTGCCGCTCCTGCATAGCTTCGAGCAGGGCGCTCTGCACCTTTGCCGGCGAGCGGTTGATTTCGTCTGCCAGGATAAAGTTGGCAAAGATGGGGCCTTGCTTCACCATAAATTCCTCCCTTTTTTGGCTGTAGATGAGCGTACCCAGCAGGTCGGCGGGGAGGAGGTCGGGGGTGAACTGTATGCGGCTAAACTTGGCGTCGATGGCGCAGGCCAGCGTGTTGATGGCGAGCGTTTTTGCCAAGCCCGGAACGCCTTCGAGCAGCACGTGCCCGTTGCTTAGCAGGCCTATCAGCAGGCTCTCGGTGAGGTGCTTTTGGCCTAC
>JAISLN010000072.1 GCA_031290835.1 Prevotellaceae bacterium | reverse complement strand
GAGTTTGTGGTAGTGGAGCTGCCAAAGTTTAAGCCGGCCACGTGGAGCCAGATGGACAAGCGCATGGCGGTGCTATGGCTTCGCTTTTTGAAGGAGATAGAAAGCTACGAGACGGTTCCCGCGGAGCTGCTCGAGGAAGAGGACATCCGTCAGGCCATTTCGATTTGCGAGGTAGGCGCCTTTACCAAGGAGGAGCTGGCCTACTACGATGAGTGCTTGGACTACGCCATGCTGGAGGCGAGCTACACGGCGCTGGAGAGCACCATTGAGCAGCAAGCTCAGGGTCTTGCCGAAAAAGATGCCGCCCTTGCCCGTGAGCGTGCCGAAAAAGACGCCGCCCTTGCCGAAAAAGACGCCACTCTTGCCGAAAAAGACGCCGCCCTTGCCGAAAAAGACGCCGCCCTTGCCGAAAAAGGCGCCACCCTTGCCGAAAAAGACGCCACCCTTGCCGAAAAAGACGCCGCCCTTGCCGAAAAAGACGCCGCCCTTGCCCGCGCTCTCGCCGAGTTGGCCGCCTTAAAAGGCAAGTAGCATGCGTATAGCGCTACCGTCTGTTGCTCATTTTCCGGATTGCTTCGCTGCGCTACCAATGACATAATTACGTCATTGGTAGCGCAGCATAAAGATCAAAGAAAAAGGCCTGTAAATTCTGTCCATTCTGTAATTACATTTCTGTAAATTTCCCTCAGGGCAAACGCATCTAAAATTCATGAAAGTTTCTTTTCATAGTTGCATAGGCAAGAAAAAATCGGTTGCTTTGTCAAAAAAAAGCTATGAAATCACCTATTCATTATTTTACAGCGCTAACCGATCCTCGCGTTGAGCGTACCAAGGAGTATTTAATGGAAGATATCATCTTTATCACGATAGCGGCGGTGATATGTGGCGCCGATACCTGGAACGATATTGAGCAGTACGGCAAATCCAAGCTGCCTTGGTAAAGCTGGAGTCCACCCGCTACATGAAGGCAACAGGCAAAGAGGAGCAAGAAACACGCCTTTACATTGCCAGCAGCGAGGCATGTGCGGAAGCTATAGGTCGAGCTATCCGCGCGCATTGGGGGATAGAAAATAAGCTGCATTGGCAGCCGGATGTATCTTTCGGGGAGTATCAGAGCCGCAAGCGGGAGGGGTATGCCGCGCAAAATTTTTCCTTGCTGAACCGGATTGCGCTTAACCTAATCAAAAATGAGCCATCCCAGAAAAAAAAAGAAGCGCCAAAGGAAAAAGGCCGGATGCGGGATGGGATAACGATTATCTTTTGAAAATCCTAATAAATTAAGATGCGTTTGCCCTGATTATTCCCCCATTTTTATTTTTTTTTCAAAATTAAAAATCTACTTTTGTGCGAGCTTTATCGGCAGGAGAGGTGTGTTTTGCCGTTACCGTAGATGTTACCATAAATTTAAGTTAGCTATATGAGGCTATTAAGAATTTTGATTACGGCAGCGCTGTGGAGCGCGGCCTGCGTAAGCGGCGTACAATCGCAGCCAAAAATCGGCTCGTGGGGCGATCAGGGCAACGGCACCTACATCAACCCCATACTCAACGCCGACTACTCCGACCCCGACGTTTGCCGCGTGGGCAGCAAGTACTACATGGTTTGCTCCGAATTTCACTACATGGGTATGCCCGTGCTCGAATCGGACGACATGGTGAGCTGGAAAATCGTTTCGCAAATTTACTCCCGGCTGGATTTTCCCGGCTATGACCGGATGAGCAGCTACGCCAACGGCTCGTGGGCGCCCGCCATCCGCTACCACGGCGGGAAGCTGTGGGTTTACTTCTGCACCCCCACCGAAGGCCTGTTCATGAGCACTGCCGAAAAGGCGGAGGGCCCGTGGTCGCCGCTTGTTGAGGTAAAGCGCGTTGAAAAGTGGGAAGACCCGTGCCCCTTTTGGGACGACGACGGCAAGGCGTACCTCGGCCACAGCCTGCACGGCGCAGGGCCTATCATCATCCACCGGATGAGCGACGACGGTACGCAGCTGCTCGACGACGGGCTGACGGTTTACACCGGTCCGGTAGCCGAGGGCACCAAGATTTTCAAAAAGGACGGATACTACTACCTCAGCATTCCCGAAGGCGGCGTAGCTACCGGATGGCAAACGATTTTGCGCTCGAAAAGCATCTACGGCCCCTACGAAAAAAGGGTAGCTCTCGAAGCGGGCAGCACCTCCGTCAACGGTCCGCACCAGGGTGCGCTGGTCGATACGCCCGAAGGCGAGTGGTGGTTTTACCATTTTCAGTCGGCCGGGGCGCTGGGGCGCGTTGTTCACCTCCAGCCCGTAAGCTGGCGCGACGGCTGGCCGGCCATCGGCGTAGATATTGACCGCAACGGTATTGGCGAGCCGGTGTACGTCTGGAAAAAGCCCGCTGCGGGAAAAGCCGCCGCTCACGCGCCACAAACCGACGACGCGTTTAGCGCACCGCCGCTCGGCCTGCAGTGGCAGTGGAACCATAACCCCGAAAACGCCGCGTGGTCGCTGTCCGAAAAACCCGGCTACCTCTGCCTGAAAGCGCTCCGGGGCGAAAGCTTTTTGAGGGCAAAAAATACGCTTACGCAAAAAATGGTGGGCGCCTCGGGCGAAGCTACCGTTGCGCTCAACGTAGGCGGCATGGCCGACGGGCAAAAGGCAGGGCTGTGCTGCCTTGGCTCGCTGTACGGACTTATCGGCGTGTGCCGCACGGAAGGCAAAAATTACCTCTTTTTTGAAACAAACAAGGCCTTGTTCACTTCTCCACTCCAGCCCGGCGCAAGGGTCAACCCGTTTGACGTGAGCAAAAATCAGCTCGAAAAACAGCCCATGCGGGGCAAGGTGGTTTACCTAAAGCTGAAGGTGGATATCCGCTCCAACAAAAATCATTTTTACTACAGCGCGGACAACAAGCATTTTGTTCCCTTTGGGGAAGATTTCGGTGCGCTGTTTTCGTTCTGGAAAGGCGCAAGGGTTGGGCTGTTCAGCTACAACGAGCTGGGCGACGCCGGCGCCGCGCTGTTCAGCCGCTTCACCTACGACTACGATGGCCCAAAGTAGCTTGACGAAAGCTAAGCATAGTTTTTTACATTAAAAAAAATTACGATTATGAACAGTGAACAACCCATGTCGAGGCGTAACTTCCTCGCAACATCAGGCGCTGCCCTCGCGGGGAGCATCCTCATCAACCCGTTGGCGTCCCTTGGGGCTACGCCGGCCGCTTCTTTTCCCCGACAGGCGGGGGAAAAGCTGAGGCTTGCAATGGTAGGCACCGGCTCGCGCGGCACAAGCATGTGGGGGCGCGGGCTCATGCAGCGCTATGCGGACAGCGTTGAATTTGTGGGGCTGTGCGACGTCAACCCCGGCCGCGTGGAGGTGGGAAAAGAGATTATCGGCGTTAGCTGTCCTACCTACAGCGACCTTAAAAATCCGATGGCGGCCTTTGAAAAAATGGTTCGGGAAACCAAACCGGAAATGCTCATCGTAACCACCGTGGACTCCACGCACAGCGAGTACATCGTTCGCGGAATGGAGCTTGGGCTAAATGTCCTCACGGAAAAACCAATGACGACCGACGAGCAGAAGGTACAGCAAATACTTGACGCCGAAAAACGTACGGGTTACAAAACGCGCGTAACGTTTAACTACCGCTACTCGCCTCACCGCGCCAAAATATGGGAGCTGCTGCGCGAGGGTGAGATTGGCGAGCTGACCTCGGTTGATTTTCATTGGTACTTGGACACTCGCCACGGAGCGGACTATTTTCGCCGGTGGCACCGCTTAGTAGAAAAGAGCGGCTCGCTGTGGGTGCACAAGGCAAGCCACCATTTTGACCTGCTTAGCTGGTGGATAGACAGCGACCCCGAGTTGGTGTATGCGTTAGGTTCGCTGGATTTCTACGGCAAGAATGGCCCGTTTCGCGCCGAAAACTGCCGTACATGTCCACACACCTCCCAATGCAAGTTCTACTTTCAGCTCTACCGCCCCGACATGTCGGCTGCCATGCAGGATGCGGCAGGCATGAACAGCCAGCGGGCGGCGGCTGCCAACCCGTACAAGCGGCTGTATGCAGACTGTGAGCAATACGACGGCTACCTGCGCGACGGCTGCGTTTTCAAAAACGACGTCAACATTTTCGACAAGATGGCGGCTACCATCAAGTACGCCAACGGCGTGCAGGTGTCCTATTCGCTCACGGCGTATTCTCCGTACGAAGGCTACCGCATTGCCTTCAACGGCACAAAGGGGCGTATTGATGCGTGGATTCAGGAGTCGCATCCTATTCAGGATAGGGATTTTGACGAAATTATCCTGTTTAAAAATTTTTCGCGGCGGCAGTATATTCAAATTCCGCACGGTACCTCGGGGCATGGCGGTGGAGATAACCTGCTCCGCGACCAAATTTTCATCCCCGGCACCCCCGACCCGCTCAAGCAGTGCGCAAGCTCGAGGGATGGCGCCTTTGCCTGCCTCGTGGGCATCGCCGCGCGTAGCAGCATCGCCTCCGGGCAGCCGGTGAAAATCGCCGACCTGACAACCCTTAAGCCACAAGTGAAAAAAGAGTATCAGCGGATTTCCTGACGGTGAAGCAAGCCCGGCGATGTTTTTTGCGCGGATGCGGCGCGGATGTGACGGATTGCCACAGATTTTTTTTCGTTAGGGGAAATTTTACGACATGTTTCGTTTTTTTTCAGAAATTCAGTGTGGCGGAAAACCACTCCTAACTTGTAATTACGCAAACATCGCCGGCGTTTAAGCTCACCGCTACTACGCCGTTGTCGTCCGGCGCATACTCCTGCGGCTGCCCGTTGAGGAGCAGCTTGCAGCGCTTCTTGAGCGTCGGCAGCTTTACGGCAAACCGGTTGCTGACGTTTGCCCTGATGGTTGCCTGCCGCAGCTCGCCGCGCTCCCAGCTCAGGTCGGCTTCGGCGCCGCCCTCCACGCACAGCCCCCTGAAGTAGCCGCTGCTCCACTGCGGCGGCAGGGCGGGGAGAAATTCGATGTAGCCGTCGAAGCTCTGCACCAGCATTTCGGCAATGCCTGCGGGGGCGGCTTGGTTGGCGTCGAACTCAAAAATGTCCCACGCTGCGCCTGCAATGCCGCCGGGCGCTACGGCAAACAGGTTGTCCCTCGAAAATTCTACCAGCAAGCTGCGGAGGTTTTCGTAGGCTTTTTGCGGGTTTTTCAGGCGGGCGTAGTAGCAAAGCATGTTGGCCCTGCTCCACTCGGTATCCTCCCATCCTGCGGCGTTCAGGCGGTTTTCTATGGTTTTGGCGGCAGCCTGCGCAAGGTCGGGGGTTTTCTCCGGCGATATTTGCGAAAAGGGGTACAGCCCTACGAGGTGCATGGTGTGGCGGTGGTTGGGCTGCGCCTCCTCGTAGTCTTCAAACCACTCCTGCAGGGCGCCGTTTTTGCCGATTTTCATTGGCGGCAGCTTGGATAAGGCGGCGCGCAGGCTGTCGGCAAAATCCGCATCTTGCCCCAGCGCCTCCGAAGCCGCTACGCAGGCCGTGAGTATTTCAAAAGCCAGCTGCCTGTCGCCGGTGGGCATCATGGAGGCGGAGAGGCCTTCGCCGTTGTACCTGAAGCTGTTTTCGGGCGAAATGCTTGGGCCTGTCATCAGGTAGCCGTTGGCGGGATGCTCTACCATGTAGTCGAGCAGGAAGGTGGCGTTGCTCTTGAGGAGCGGGTAGGCTTGGGCTGCCAAGAACGCTTTGTCCTGCGTGTAGCAGTAGTGCCGCCACAGGTGTGAGGCCAGCCATGAGCCGGCCGCCGGAAACAGCCCCCACGAAATGCTCTGCGAAGGCGCGGAGTAGCCCCACACGTTGGCAACGGTGTGGGCAGCCCATCCGCGGCAGCCGTAAACCTTTTGCGCCGTTTTTGCGCCGTGCACGGCGAGGTCTTTGGTGTAGGCAAATAGGGGCAGGTGGCACTCGTGCAGGTTGCCGACGTTGGCAAGCCAATAGTTTTGCTGTGTGTTGATGTCCAAGTGGTAGTCGCACGTCCAGCCCATGTGGCAGGCGCGGTTGTCGTTCCAAATGCCCTGCAGGTTGGCGGGCAGAGGCGAGCTTGCCCGCGAGGAGGCAATCAGGAGGTAGCGCCCGTATTGGAAAAACAACGCCTCCAGCCCGACGTCGGTTTGCCCTTCCTTCACTTTTTTCAGCCTGAGGTCGGTGGGGAGATTTTCGGCGCTGCTGCTGCCCAAGAACAGGGCTGTTCGGCCAAATAGGCTGCTGTAATCCTTTACGTGCTCGGCTTTTAGCGCTTCGTATCCCTTTGCCAGCGCAGCCTCTACGGTTTCGTCGCACAGCGCTTGGTAAGCCTCGCTCTTGTAGCTTGTGCGCACGTCCACCACGATGGTTACGGCGGTAGCCTCCTTCACCGACAAGGTGTTGCCACGCACGGCCACGCTGCCGTCATCAACCGCAAGGGCGACTTTTCCCGTAAAATCAACGCCTCCCACACCGTGCATGTGAAAATCAACTTTTCCCGAAAAAACAATTTTCCCGTCGGCCGCAGCGATTTCCGCGCGGCGAAGCAAATCCAGCGCAGCGTCAAAGGTGATGGACTTGGGCTTGCTTGCCGACAGCCGTATGGCTATCACGTCGGCAGGGTTGCAGGCAAAATACTCGCGCCTGTACTGCACGTCGCCAACCTTGTAGGTTACGTCGCTCACCGCGTTTTCGAGGTTTAGCTCCCGCTTGTAGCCCGACGGCTGCCCGTTGGGGTGCGCAAAGCAGAGCTTCAAATCGCCCAGCGGGAGATGCGTGCCAAAGGAGTTGTAGTTGCCTTTCAGGTGCTCGGCTGCAACGTGGTTTCCTTCGGCCAGCTTGCCGGCGAAAAACAGCTCGCGAAGGGCGGCGAGCTTTTCTTTGCCGAAAGGCTTCTCCTGATTTTCGTCAAATTGCCCCGACCACAGGGTTATTTCGTTCAGCGCTATGTGGTCGGTGTCCACGCCGCCGTAGAGCATTGCCCCCAGCCGCCCGTTGCCGATGGGCGAGGCCTCCAGCCATTCGGCGGCAGGCTGATTATACCACAGCGACAAGCGCTGCTGTTGAGATTCGGAAGAACATGCGCCCGGCACGAGTGCAGCGCTCAAAATAAAAGGGAAAAAATGTTTCATGAAATGGGGCTTAAAAGGGTATAAAATTTAAAATTGTCAATTTTTCATCTCCCACTTGCTTATGCCGCGCTCCTCTGCGCTGAACTCCACGCCCACCTTCACCAGCTTTTTGTTGCTCGCGGCGTAGGGCTTCAGGTAGCCCTTTTTGTCTATCTGCTCCAGGGCGGCGGTGGCGGTGGCATTTTCGGAGAGCTTGAACTCAAAGGCGAATACCGTGTCGTCCGTAACCACCACCGCGTCGGCGCGGCCGGCGGCGCTGTGCTGCTCCACCTCAATGAACTGACCCATCAGGCGAAAGAAAATGAAGAAGATGGTTTGGTAGTGCTTCTCCTCCTTGTTGTTGAGGTCGTAGGGGATGCCGGCAAAGAAAGCGCGGAGGCGGATCATGAAGTTCTCCACATCGCCCGCCAGCAAATCTTCGATAAAGTACTCCACGTAAAACTCGCTATGAATATTTTTTCCGGGCATGTA
>JAISLN010000071.1 GCA_031290835.1 Prevotellaceae bacterium | reverse complement strand
CTTTTTTACACCCCCGACATATCGGGCGATACCTATACGCTTAGCGAGGAGGAGTCGAGGCACTGCGTGCGCGTGCTGCGGCTGGGCGCGGGCGATGCTGTGCACCTCATAGACGGTCGCGGGGGGCTGTACGCCGCGCAGATAGCTGAGGCGCACGACAGGCGCTGCACCGTGCGGGTAACCGGCGTGCAGCGCGAGGTGGGCAAGCGAAGCGGCTACCTGCACGTGGCGCTTGCTCCAACCAAAAATATTGAGCGGTACGAATGGTTTTTGGAAAAGGCAACCGAAATTGGCGTGGACGAAGTGACGCCGCTGCTGTGCGAACGGTCGGAGCGCAGGACGGTGAAAGCCGAGCGGTTGATGAAGGTGGTAACGGCGGCCGTGAAGCAATCGCTCAAGGCGTACCACCCAACGCTCAACCCGATACAGGATTTTGCTGCTCTTGTAGCGCAGCCCTTCGACGGCGTAAAGTGCATTGCCCACTGCATGGCGTCGCCAAAGACGCCGCTACGGCACGCCGCCCACGCGCACGGGCGAACGCTGGTGCTGGTTGGCCCCGAGGGCGATTTCAGCCCGGCGGAGGTGGCGCTGGCGCGGCAAAACGGATTTATGGAGGTGAGCCTTGGCAACAGCCGGCTGCGCACCGAAACCGCCGGCGTGGTGGCGTGCTGCATGGCAATAAATAGCGAATAGCGCTTTTAGCGAAACTCCACCGTTTCCATCAGCCGCCGGATATCTTCGGTGATGAAGTCGATGACGGGGGCGAGCGAGTCGCGGTTGGGCTGCACGTTGAAGTAGAGCGATCCGCGCAGGAAGTGGCGTACGCTGTCGGTTACGTAGAACTGCACGTTGGTGGCGGCGTTGCCGCCAATTTCGTAGAGGTAGCCAAACGTTTTTCCGTTGCCGCCCTCAAAGCGCTGCTCGGTAATGGCGTCGGCCTTGATGGTGTGCCGGTACACCAGCGCGTGGGCGTCCTCCAGCAGCTGCGCGTAGCGATTCTCCGCGCACTTGTAGCTCAGGTATATGATGGCGTTGTAGTCGGGGTAGGCAACGTCGAGCCAGTAAGGCTCGCTGCCCCTGCCGGTGTTGGGCGTGGCGGTGGCGCAGGTCGATACGTCAAAGGTGTACGGGTAGCCCTTGAGGGAAAGCGGCGCGTATTCGTGCTTTTCCGGCAGCGCTATGCGGTAGTAGCCGCGAGGCTTGGGGGTGCTCTGCCTGCCGCCGCACGACAAAGTCAGGCCAGCCGTGCAGACCGCAAAAGCGGCAAATAGCAAGCGGTGAATGGTGAATAGAAACATCAGGGAGAAATTTTGAATTTTAAATTTTAAATTTTGAATTAGGCTTGCGCACGCTATTTTGCGCCTTGCGCAATTTAAAATTCAAAATTCAAAATTCAAAATTTCTTAAATTACCACGCGCACCTTTTGTATTCTCCGTCCGGCAAAAGCTACCGCCGCAAATACCGTTTGCCGGTAGCGAATTTCCTCGTTTTGGGCGGGGAAATCGCCCTTTAGCTCCAGGAGCGCACCGGCGAGCGTTTCGGAGTCGCCCTTTACGTCGTCAAAGTAGCCGTCGGGCAGGCGCATCAGCTTGCAGAAGTCGTTGAGCAGCGTTTTCCCCTCAAAAATGTAGCTGCCGTCGCTTTGCCTGCGGTAGGGCAGCTCCTCCGTGTCCGATTCGTCCGAAATTTCGCCCACAATTTCCTCCAGAATATCCTCGAGGGTGGCAATGCCCAGCGCACCGCCGTACTCGTCCACCACCACGGCGAGGTGGTTTTTGTGCGCCTGAAACTCCTCCAGCAGGTCGTTTATCTTTTTATTCTCCGGCACAAAGTAGGCGGGGCGCACCAGCGTTTGCCACGCAAAATCGGGCTCGTCGAGGTGCTTGAGCAGGTCTTTGATGTAGAGCACGCCCTTTACGTTGTCGAGGTTTTCCTCGTACACCGGCAGGCGCGAGTACTCCCACTGCACGATAAGCCTGCGCAGCTCGGCAAAGGTGGCGCCAACTTCAACGGCCACCACGTCGATGCGCGGCGTCATCACCTCGCGCACATCGGTGCTGCCGAGCTTCACAATGCCCTTCAGGATTTTTCTGTCCTCGGCGTTGCTGGTGCGCATGACGTCAATCACGCCCGACAGGTCGTCGATGGATATGCCGCCGGCGCGTCCGGGCTTGAGCCGCCGGTTGACGCTGCGCGTTGCCCTCACCATCAAGAAGCTGAGCGGGCTGGTGAGCGCGGTGAGCGCGTACAGCGGTAGCGCCATGACAAGGGCGAGCGAAAGCGCACCGCTGCGGGCGTAAATGCGGGGCAGCGCTTCTCCGCACAGCAGCAGGACAAAGGAAATGGCGAGCACCTCGAGCGTAAGCCCAAGCAGCGCCGGCTCAAACGTCAGCGTTTGCTGCACAAGCAGCGCCGCGAGGGTAATAGCGGCTATGTTGGCCACGCTGCCAACGAGCTGCAGGCAGCTCTGCAGGTGATCGGGGCGCTCAAGCAGCCTCACGGCTGCCCCAGCCGACCTGCCGGAGCGAGCTTTGAGCGCGCTCACGTCGCCCGGCGAAAGCGAAAGGTAGGCTGTTTTGGCGCCCGAGATGAGGGCTGTGAAAAGCAGCAGCGCCACCAGCAGCGACGCGCTGACAGCTACAAGGGTAGGAGAAAAATCCGGTCGGACTGTAATTTCGCAAAGTAGTAGAGGTACACCGTCTTCCAAAGCGTAAAAAAATTAGTTAAACAAAAGCCGGATACGGAAAAAATCCCGATGGCAGCAGCACCTCAGCGCTTTGCCGTACCGACAAGCGCAAAGGTACAAAAAATAACGAATAGTGAGCAACGAATTTGGAAATCTTACCACATTCACCTAATTTTACAGCGCCAACAAAAACAGCATAGCCGCGCGATATTGCTTCACGCGGCTATGCACAAGCGGAACGAGTAATCCTGAATTGCCAATCTGTATAAATTCCAAGTCGTAGGTCTTTGTATGCGAAATTCAGGATTTACTCGTTTTTAGTCGTCGTCGTGGTCGTGGTCGTCATGGTCGTCTTCATCATGCTCCACCAAGTGAAAAGTACGGTAAACCGATGTTTCGTTACCATGTACGTCGGTAGCCGAAATGCCGAAGTGGTACTCGCCCAACGTAGCGTTAGCCGGAATGGAGTCGCTGTGGACGTGCACATGATAATTTTTCAAACCTTTTGCATTATCGTAGGTCTTTTGGTAGCTCCAATTATTAGCCGCAGCCTTTAGCAGGCTTTCGTGGCTGTGCCCTTCGCCGTAGTGAATATCTATTTTATAGGTATTCAGCCCCGACTCATCGGCAAGGTCAAGCTCAATATGCAGGCCGTGCGCTTCGCCTGCGTGAGCCGTGTCGCCCTCTACAGGCTCCTTTAAGGTAATGGTGGGGCCTGCGGTGTCTTTATCTTCTTTATCACACGCGGCGGTAATAAACAGCAACCCTGCCAGCAGCAAGGGTGCATGGTAACAAAATGTTTTTATTGCTTTCATTGCTTTGATTTTTTTAGAAATTAAATGTTAAGAATTTATTGGAATTTGTACAGATAGCAAAAAGTTGCGCCCCGCCTCGGGCAGCTCAAGCCGACGGTAGAAGCTGAGGTGCTTGTAGTATTTCGTGTTAAGGAGATTTTGCACCTGTAGCATAAGCCGAAGGTGCGGCATCCCCAAGCTGACGGCGGCGTCGAAGAGGCAGTAGCCGGGCGTTTTGAGCTCGTTGCGCGCCACGCGGCGCTGGTCGGCTGCGTAGCGGCAGGCTAACGCCAAGCGGTTGTCGGCAAAGCACAGCAGCTTGCTCCACCGCACGCTCACCTCGCCGGTAGCGCCCAGCGGCGGCGTAAAGGCAATGGGGAAGCCGCTTTCCATATCCACGGCGTGCACGTACTCCGCCGCTGCGCTCAGGCTAAAGATTTTGGCGAAGTCTGCCGCCACATACAGCTCTCCGCCCGCGCGGGACGTCGGCGACTGCGTGTACCTGTAAACCTGCCCCGCCTCGGGCAGCGGCGGATAGGCGCCGGTAGGGTTGAGAAAAACGAAGCTTGGGGAGTAGCTGCCAAACGCGCTCGCCGACGCCGCGAGGCTGCTGACAAAGCTCCCGCTCCAGCGCTTTTTGAAGCCGACGTGCAGGTCTATCTGATAGGCGGTTTCGGCTTGGAGTGCGCTATCGCCCAGCTCGTAGCGCAGCAGGTGGTGCGAAACGCCGTTGGAGGCACACTCGTTTACGTTCGGCAGGCGAAAGCTCTTGCCGACGTTTACCTTTACTTCCCACGCCGGATGCGGCTCGTACATCAGCCCCGCCGTGAAGCTCGCGCTGCCGCCGCGCCTCCTCAGCTCCGGCACGACAAAATACACAACGCCATTATACTCCACGCCTTCATACCGGTGAATGTTCATGCCCCCGTAATCGTAGCGCAACCCGGCGGTAGCCGTCAGCGCGTCGGAGAGGCGGAGGCGGTGGAGGGCAAACGCCCCAAGGGTGAGCTGCTCAAATTCGGGCAGCAAAAACATGTATCCGCCCACGCGGTTGTGCTGATACTCGGCGCTGACGCCGGTGCGAAGCGCGCTGCCCGCCAAGCTCCTACTTTCCCAAGCGGCGTTCAGGCTAAGGGTTTGCAGGCGCATTTCCAGCTCAAGGTTTCCCTGTGGCACCGGCCCAAACCCGTGCGTGTGCGGCGCCGAATACTCCTGCCGGAGGTTGTGCTGATAGCCCAAGTCGAGGCTGAGCTTATTTTGGCTGTTGAGCCGGAGAGTTTGGTTGACAACGGTTTTCAGGTGGTTTACGCTGTGGTAGGGCAGGTTGATAGCCCTGTACCTGCCGTCGTCGTCCATGTTAATGTTAATCGGCAGCCCGCTCGCGCCGGCAAAAAATCCCGTTTTGGTGTGCACGTTGCTCACCAGCACGGCAGCCTCGTAGCTATCGGTGCGCAAGCCCGCCTGCAGCAATGCGTCGGCCTCCCGCCCCGCCGTGTTTTTGAGCACCCCGTTATGAATGAGGTTCGTGTAGCCGAAGTAGGTAAACTTTTCGGCGGGAATACGGTAGCTCTCAAAGTTTCGGTAGCTCGCCCGCGCCTCCACAAAGCGGTTGTTTTTTTGGTAGTGGATATTGCCCGCCCCGCCAAGCAGCCTGTTGTTGCTGTCGCCGTTGAGCAGCACCGAGCCGGTAAGCCCGTCGCGCTCGCGCCACGCGTGCGAGCTGATGATGATAACGCCGGCAATAGCTTCCGCGCCGTATTGCAGCGATGCCGGCCCCTTTAGAATTTCCACCTGCTCAACGCTGTGCTGATCTATTTCCAGCCCATGGTCGGCTCCCCACTGCTGCCCCTGCTGCTTAATGCCGTTTTCGGTCACCACCAGCCGGTTAAACCCCAACCCGCGAATGACGGGCTTGGAAAACCCCTGCCCCACCTGAAAAGCGCTAACTCCCGGCAGCTTCTCCAGCGTGTTCATCAGGCTGTTGCTGCGGTTTTCCAGCACGTACTCCTTTTTGGCGTAGAGAAGCTCCAGCGGCTGTAGCTTTTGGCGGGCAGCTGCCGCGCTACCCACCACCGCAACGGCCTCAAGGCTAACCTGCCTCATGCTGTCGGCTTCCTGCGCAAAGCCCACCGCCGCGGAAGCGCCGACGTACACGGCAAAAAACAAAAGTCGCTCCTTAATCCTCATACTACACAGCGCGACAATTAGGACAGTAGCCGGAAATAAACCACGAAGACTCCGAGGCGCTATACCCTTGCGGCAGCTGCGGTAGCTGCCCCGTTGCCTCAAGGCACGAAACCGTTTTGCAGCCCATGCAGTAAAAGTGCGCGTGGTTATCGGCGTGATGGCCGGCAGAGCATTCGTGGCACAGGGCGTAGTAGGTTTTCCCGTTTTCCGCCGATATTCTGTGGATGATACCCTCATCAAAAAAACCTTGCAGAATACGGTACACGGTTACGCGGTCTATCTTTCCCTCCAGCCGCTGCACAATATCGGCATGGCAAAGCGCACCGGCTTCATGGCGGAATACATCCATTACCAGCTTCTTAGTTTTCGTATTTCGTCGTTGCTTCTCCATCAAAATATTTCATTAACGCCACAAAGTTACAATAATAATTCAATATTGCAATAGCGTTGCAGTAATAATCTTTGCGGGAATTTTTTGCAGCAGCATGAATACGAAATTTTATTCCTAAATTTGCAGGACCGGATTGTACTAACATTATGCTCGAACAATAAAACGTAGCATACAAATCTTAAAACAGATTATTTAATATTTTATAGGGAGCAGCAATGGAGAACAGCACAAAAATATCAATTCGCTTTTTCGACGATCGTGAAGTTCGCGCCGTTTGGGACGAAGAAAACAGCAAATGGTGGTTTTCCGTTGTGGATATTGTCGCCGTCCTTACCGACCAAGACGACTACAACAAAGCCCGAAACTATTGGAAATACCTTAAAACAAAGTTAAGAAAAGAAAATAGCGAGTTGGTTAGTGGCACTACCCAACTGAAGCTTCTTGCGAGCGATGGCAAGCGCTATTTAACTGATATGCTTGATTATAAAGGAATTATTGCTTTGGGCAAGCAATTTCCCGGCAAAAGGGCCAACCGATTTATTGATTGGTTTACGTACAGCGATGAAAGTATCGACGGAAAAAGTAAAACAAAAGCATACGCCCTGTTTGAAAGTTCCTTTATTGATAGCATAGAGGTGGGAACAAGCAAAGGCTTGCAGCAAATCCACGCCTATCTATTCGGTGGACTTTACGATTTTGCCGGACAAATAAGGCAGAAAAACATTTCAAAAGGAGGCTTTCAGCTTGCGGTGGCGCAATTTTTGAGTAGCACATTGAGCCAAATAGAGCAAATGCCTGAAAATACGTTTGAAGAAATTGCCGATAAGTACGTAGAAATGAACATTGCCCACCCATTTATGGAGGGCAATGGGCGAAGCACGCGAATTTGGTTGGACTTGATGCTAAAGAAACAGCTAAAAAAATGCGTAAATTGGAGTAAGATTAACAAAAACGACTACCTGAGCGCCATGGTAAAAAGCGCCACCAACAGCACAGAGCTCAAAAACCTGCTGAAGAACGCCCTAACAGACAAGATAAACGATCGCGAAATGTTTACGAAAGGAATTGACTATTCGTATTACTACGAAGAGAATGAGTAAAGAACAAAAAGGTCATCCGACAAAAATACAGCGATCATCTCAATAGATAATCACAGATTTATCCGTTCACATTTGCACCATAAACGCGCCGACAACTATTGCCTCTTCACGCTTCAAAACACATATCGAAGAACTGATTTCAACAATTCAACCGAACAATATACAGAAGTTGCTATGCAACTGCAAATTCCGTGAAGTTTCGCCGACAAACAGATTGCAAAATTTATGAGTGTGGAACTGATTAAAAAACAGGCAGCACGTAATTACAACAAGCAAAAACATAGATAAAACGTACAATCTAATGGGCTATTTTTGGAAGTTAACAACCAAAAATAAAAAAACAAGCAATATATCAAAAAAAAGATTGTATCTTTGCCGAAAATTTTCATGCTATTAAATTTACAAGTATTTACTACAGAGAAGAGTAAAACAATTACGCGAACAGCTTTGCCACAAAAGTGTTGAAAGTAGTACAAAAATATGTAAGAAAATAATTATGACAGAACAGATAGAAAAAATATTGGCAGAACTCCAAACAATTCAAGCGAAATTGCCGGAAATACGCGATTTGTTTTGGCTCGAAATTGACCGATACGACGGGTGCAAGATAGTTATATGGGATGGACAAAGTGTTTTGATGTTGAATTATTAATTAATTTACAATGATAACAATGTATGAAGAAATATTCGTATTTTATTGCCTTACAAGATTACTTCCACCCCGTTTTCAATCTTCAAATAAGTAAACATGGATAAAATATTACAATATATTGCCAACGAAACCAACGGGAAGTGTTATCAATCATTCCGTTTCTGCGCCGATGATGAAATTCACAAGCCAACGCTCGACTACGACGAAAAAGGCAAGGAATTTACATTGGTGAAAAATTGATTACAAATATCCCGATTCAAACGCTTATTACAGTTACAGCACAAGAGGTTGTATTCGTAAATGTTCATTTTGTGCAGCGCCGACATTGGAGCCGAAATATTACGATTATCTACCCCCTAAAACAGCGACTTACAGAAATAACAGAAAAATACGGCGAGTAACGAAATTTGTTGCTGATGGACAATAATGTACTTGCTTCTGAAAAGTTTGCTGAAATCATTGAAGACATAAAATCATGCGGTTTTGCAAAAAATGCGGTGTATTATGAGCCAAATCATTACGAAACAGCAATCAGAAATTTACAAAATAATATAAACGATAACGCATACATTCATAAAACTTTTTATCTAATCGCAGAATTAGAAAAAAATGCTGAATATCAATAATAAACATAGAATCTACGAAATCAGAGAAACGCATAAACTGTTTGAATGGTTGCAAACACGAGGCAGCAACCCCAAATTCAGAACTCCTGACATAGTGATCGGTTTCTATTTAAAACATAGCATTTTATAAAAAGCATATCGCAAAATACTACTGTCGCAAAACGACGTTAATATTTATGTTTAATACTGATTTTTAATATTTTATTTTTATCCCCATAGATAGAATTGCGGCAGTATTGTTTGCGAGAGGTCAGGATTTCTGAAAATAGACGAAGAATTTAAAGATCGGATGCCGGAAATAAAATTGAAGGGATAATACGGGGGTTGCAAGATATCTGTCATTAGCGGTAAAAACAAATACGCCAAATTGGAGAACGCTCCGCTGTAAGACGCGAATGCACGACTGTAAGACGCGAATGCACGACTGTAAGACGCGAATGCACGACTGTAAGACGCGAATGCACGACTGTAAGACACGAATGCACGACTGTAAGACGCGAATGTACGACTGTAAGACGCGAATGTACGACTGTAAGACGCGAATGCACGACTGTAAGACGCGAATGCACGACTGTAAGACGCGAATATACGACTGTAAGACGCGCACCGACGTGTGGAAGATGCGCACTGACGTGTGGAAGATGCGCACCGACGTGTGGAAGATGCGCACCGACGTGTGGAAGATGCGCACTGACGTGTGTAAGATGCGCACTAACGTGTGTAAGACGCGCACTGACGTGTGTAAGATGCGTACCGACGTGTGTAAGATGCGCACCGACGTGTGTAAGTGGGTTGCAAGATATCTACAGGATGCCGATTGCTCAATGAAGCCGACAAAAACAACAAAGTTTTTAATGAAATTATGTCCGGCACGTAGCGCCAAAGCCTCAACGTCCTCCTTTAACCCCCGCCACGTCCACGACGGACGATACCGGAAAATGGTCGGAGTAATCAATATCGTGTACCTTATAAGAGAGAGATTTAATCATTTTATCGTGGAGGATATAGTCGATACGGAAGAACGGGACGACCGACAGACGATAAGTCGAAGGCATTCCGCGACCGACTTCGCAGAAC
>JAISLN010000070.1 GCA_031290835.1 Prevotellaceae bacterium | reverse complement strand
TCTCTCGGTAGAAAATAGACGAACATCGTCTAAATCGGCATTCCGTAGGAATGCCTCTCTCGGTAGAAACAGCAAGGTCGTCGTCTCTACCGAGAGATGCATCCCTACGGGATGCAAAGAGCGGCGGCGGGATGCTGTTTCTACCGAGAGGCGCATCCCTACGGGATGCAAAGAGCGGAAATTTCGTTGTTTTTCTCTGACTAATCCCGTAGGGAATTAATAAAAAACGACGAAGTTAAAGCCCTACGGGCTATTGACGATAAGGGGGTATCATATTTTACTATTGATATTATTGCCCTACGGGCAATCGGTGCGAAGCGGAGCCAATCCGGAAGAATATAATATCATACAATGTATGACACTACCGCCGAGCGTTGCCTGTCAAGCATCAAAAAAAAATACCGCTGCACCATGATACGTAAGCTGCTTTTGTTTTTTGTTGGTTTTTGCGTCGCTGCATCCTGCGCTACGCGGTCGGCGGCACGCCAACGGCAACCGCCCGGCACCGAAAAGCTGCTTGAGGATTTGCAGCGGGAAGGTTGCTGCTCGCCGGAGTTTACGCCGTCGCTTGAGCTGGTGCGGCGCTACCGGCTACACCGGATGGGGCGCGACAGCAGCTACTGCGTAGGCGGTTTTTTGAGCGTGAGCAAGCATGCGCAGCCGGCCGATTTTGCAAAGCTTGGAGTTGCCGTCGGCACGCGGATAGACAGCTTGTGGACAGTGCACGTGCCGGTGCAAAACCTTCCGGCGCTGCTGAGCGCGAAGGGCGTAAAAACATTTGAGATGGGGAAGAAGGCGCACGCCAAAATTCGTCCGGCTAAGGCGGAGTGAGCGCACCGCGCTACTTTGCCATTGCCGCCGTAGCCACGCTTATCCGGCAGCTGGCGGCGCTGAGTAGCGCCGTGATGCAGGCTTCGATGGTAGAGCCGGTGGTGAGCACGTCGTCCACGAGGAGAACATGCTTGCCCGCAAGGAGCTCCGCAGCCTTGGGGCGCACGGCAAAAATTCCCGATACGTTGCTCCATCGCTCCTCGCGCGTTTTTTTTGTTTGCGTTTCGTTGTACAGCTGCCGAAAAACAAGGTCCGTTCGCACCGGCTTTCCGGTTGACTGCGCAATGCCGTCGGCAATTTTTTCGCTCTGGTTGTAGCCTCGCTTTCGCTCCCGCTTGATGTGCAACGGAATGGGGATGATAAAATCCACGTCGCCGTAGGCGTCGACCTTTGCCAGCTCGTTGCCCAGCAACTGCCCCAGCGCCACGCCTATGTGGGGCTTGTTGGAGTACTTGAGCCTGTGCAGCAGCTTGCGGTAGGGGCTGCCCTTGCCCATGAAGAACAGCGCACAAGCGTTTGCCACCGGCGCGCGCCCCCAAAATATTTGCTCCACCGGATTTCCCTTTTGGAGCCAGTAGCCGGTGCGCGGCAGCTTGTAGCGGCAGCTGATGCACATCACGCGCTCCCGCAGCGATAGCAGCGTTCCGCAAACCTCACAGCTGTTGGGGTAGATGAGGTTGACGAAATCGGAAAAGAGGCTACCCAGCTTCACGGCTCTATCGCAAATCGCGCCATAACGGTGTACTCCAGCTTGATTTTCTCAAACTCGGCCTCGGGTAGCGCCGCCGCCTCGTCGTTGGCCAAGCTCGAGGCCTTCATCGTTCGCGCCGGAGAGGCAAAGGCGGCGCGGTAGGGCGTGCGGTCAACTTCCTGCACCCACAGCGCACGACCGGCGCGCTGGCCAATGGCTTGCAGCAGGTCGGCGGCTTTTGACTGGGCGTCCTTCATGGCGCTGACTTTCACCTCGCGGCGAAACTTTTCTATCTCGGAGTGGTCAACCCGGCTAATGGAGATGTTGGAAACGCCCAACTTTTCGAGCTCCTGCAGCACCTTGCCCGCTACGGCGGCGCTGTGCACCAGCAGCTGGTACTCCTTGGCGGCAAAAATATCGCTCCTTTTGTACCAGTACAGCTTGAACGCGCTCCAAAGGTCTTTTACGGCGAGCTCTTTGGCAACGTCCACACCCAGCTGCGATAGGGCGGCTATCATGTCCTTTTCGAGCCGCTCGAGCGGCTTCTTAGCCTTGTTGTCGTTTTCGTTGATGATAATTTTGAGGTAAATTTCGTCGGGCGTAACCTCCTTTTCTGCCCTGCCCACCACCTCGATGTAGGGCTGGTCGATAAAATTCTTTTCGCCCGATTGGGCTTTTGCCGAAGCGGCGAGCAGCAAAGCCGCCGCAAAAAATAGCGCTTTTTTCATATCGTGAATAGCTTACTTGGGTTTACAAAACGCACAAAAATAGGTGAAAATCACGAAATATCCAACCATTTTTTTGGGCGCGTGCCGTTGGGCAAGGGCAAAATGCAGCCGCCATGCAAAAGCGTCGGGGCAAGCGCCCCATTTGTGTAATTTCAACTAACAAATGCAACTTTAAGTAAGAAAAAAAAACCATCTTTGAGGGCTTTCCTCGAAGATGGTTTAGGAAAAATTTCTACTTTTACGTTGCTATGAAAAAAGTACATT
>JAISLN010000069.1 GCA_031290835.1 Prevotellaceae bacterium | reverse complement strand
ATTTGCAACCGGAAAGTCTGCATTGGCGAAAGCCGGCATCTAAGCGCCGGCCTTGGGAAGGTTGAAGAGGAAGACCAGCCCGCCGCCTGCCCTGTTCTTGGCAACGATGGCGCCCTTGTGAAAGGCGACGGCGTTTTTTACGATGGACAATCCCAGCCCCGATCCGCCGGTATCCCTCGTGCGCCCTTCGCCGATGCGGTAAAATCGCTCAAACAGCCGGTTGAGCTGCTGCTCATCCTTAATGCCTACGCCGGTGTCGGAGTACGAAAAGTAGTAGAAATCTCTGTCCTCGCCGTACACGCTTACCTGCACGCTTACGCCGCTTCCGGCGTGGCGAACGGCGTTGTCCGTGAGGTTGCGGAAGATGGAGTAGAGCAAGCTGCGGTTGCCCCTCACCACCACGTTGCTGCCAACGCTCCACGCCATGCGGATATTTTTTTCCTGTAGGGGCGCCTCAAGGTCGCTCTTCAGGGTTTCGAGCAGGCTGCCAATGGCAACGGATTCGAGCGAAAACGACTGCGGCGCACCCTCTATCTTGGTGATTAACCCCATGTCGTTTATCAGCTCCGAGAGGGCAATGGTTTGCCGGTAGGCTTTTGTGAGGAAGAGCTGCCTTTTTTCGTCGGTCAGGGGCGACTCCAGAATTGTTTCGAGGTATCCCCGAATGCTCGTAACGGGCGTTCGGAGCTCGTGGGCAATGTTGCCGGTCATTTCCTGCTTGAGCAAGCGGGGCTTTTCCTGCCGGGTAACGTCGTTTATAATCAGCTCAAAGCTGCCGTCGTCGAAGATGTTTACCAGCGCCGAGAAGAATTTTCCCTGCTTGCCGATTTGTATTTCCGCGTACTTGCTGTCGCCCGGATTTTCGAGGAATTGGGCAATTTTTTCAAAGGCGGGGTCTGAGAGCGCCGCCGCCGGGTTGCTGTTGGCCTCGTCGGAAATGATGTTGAGGTACTGTATGAAGAGCCCGTTGTAGAACTCCACCGCGCCGACGGCGGAGAAGAAGCAAATCCCCTCGCCGGAGATGTAAACGTGCTGAAGCAGCTTTTCCCGCTCTTGGGCAATTTTTTTGCGGCTGCTCTTCAGCATCCGGTAGTTTTCGGTGATTTTTGCGCTGATTTCGCCCAGCTCATCCTGCGGAAAGCTGAGGTTGAGGGCGTCCACGTCGTCGCTTTCCGAGTTGACAATAAAATCCCGCAGCTGCCGGATGGACTTTCCGAAGCGCGCCGTTACCATGTGAATGAGCGTCAGCATCACCCCAAAGAGCGCCGCAATGAAGTACAGGAAGAGGTTGTCGGGCTCCAAGAAGTTGCGCACGCGCATGTCGTACGGCATTGCCATTCGGATGTAGTAGCTTGGGTATCGCTTGGTGTAGTAGAGGTAGGGGTGGCTGTTGGAGGCGGATGTTCGGATGTGCGTTCCCGCGCCGTTTTTGCGGGCGCTCTCCACTTCGGGGCGGCTGAGGTGGTTTTCCATAACCGAGAGGTTGTCGATGGCGTTGTCGTAAACCACCTCTCCCTGCTTTCCTATCAGCGTAAGCCGGATATTTTTGGGGAATAGCGCCAGCAAGGCTTCCAGCGTTTCCGCTTGGCTGCTGTCGCGGCGCTGCTGTATGGCGGCGTTGGCAATTTCGATGTAGGCGTCGAGGGTTTCCTCCAGCGCCTCCGTTTTGAAAAATCGCTCGCGCGACTGCTCAAAAACTACCACGCCCACGGTAAACAGCACGAATATTACGCCAAAGTAGAGGAATAGCCTCTGCTTGTACTGTAGCTTCACGGTTTTCATAGGCATTCGGTATTAAATCGGTATCCGTATCCCGACCGGTTGGTGATGGCGGCGGCGTATTGCCCCAGCTTTTTGCGCAGGCGGGTTATGTGAACATCCACCGTGCGCTCCGTAACAAAGGGCGTTTCCCGCCATATTGTGTCAATGATTTCGCTTCGCGAAAATACGCGCTGCGGATTTTCCGCCAAGAAAGCCAGCACCTCAAATTCGGTTTTTGTCAGCGCAATTTTTTCCGCGCCAATGGCGAGCTCCTTGAGCTTTGTGTTGATGCTCATGTCGCCAAAAACGAGCGTTGCGTTCTCCTCCTTTCCGGGCGCTTCGGCGATAGCCTTTTGCCGCTTCAGCACAGCCTTTACGCGGGCTACCACCTCTTTGACCGAAAAAGGTTTGGCGATGTAGTCGTCGCCGCCCACCGAAAAGCCGGTGAGCATGTCGTTTTCGGTATCCTTGGCGGTGAGAAAAATGATGGGGATTTGGTTTTGGCTTCGCCGCAGGGTTTCCGTCAGCTTGTAGCCGGACATGCCGCCCATCATCACGTCGAGCAGCATGAGGGAGTATCCGTCGGTCAGCTTCTGCAAGGCCTCCTCGGCCGAGTAGGCGCAGGTGATTTCAAACCCCTCGTTGGCGAGGTTGAACTCAAGGATTTCGCAAATGTCCCGCTCGTCGTCAACGACGAGGATTTTGGGTGATGCTGCCGGCTGCTGCTTCATAAGCTGTACGTTCTTTCTTCACATTCTTTACCTATGCAAATGTATCGTTTATTCCGTTACTCGCGGCTATGCTTTCCGCCTTTTTTTTTCCGCCGTGCTTCAGCACTTTTGCGTCCACGTAAAACACTATTTCCTCCACAATGTTTCGGCAGTGGTCGCCAATGCGCTCCAGCTTGCGGATGATGAGTATCAGCCTCAAGCCGTGCAGAATGTCGCCGGGGTTTTGGAGGAGGTAGGCCGTGAGCACGTTGAGCGAGCTGTGGTAGAGGTTGTCTATCTCAAGGTCCTTTGATATAATCCGTCCCGATATTTTGGTGTTCTCCGACTCCAGCGCAACAAAGCTTTCGGAGAGCATGTTTATAAGCGTTTCGAACATTTTTTCCAGCTGCAGGTCTTCTATCAGCTGCGCGTTCAGCTTGCGTCCGTTTTCCTCCACCACGTGGCAGGCTATTCCCTCGGCAAAGTCGCCAATGCGCTCAAGGGTAATGCTAATCCTGATGAGCGAGAGCACCAGCCTTAAATCAATGGCCACCGGGCTGTACAGGGCGATGTAGTTTTCGCAGTCGCTGTCAATTTTCAGCTCGTAGGCGTCCACCCTTTTTTCGCGGCTCAGCACCTCCTGCGCCACCTCCACCTCCCCGCCCAAGAAGGCCTGCTTTGCCTTCTCCAGCTGCGACAGCACAAGCTTCCACATTTGGCTCACCTCATCTTTTAGCTCTTGTAATTCTATTTCAGTATAGTTCACCTTATTTTTATTCGTTAGCTTGTTATCTACTACCCAAATCTTCCCGTAATGTAGTTTTGGGTTTGCTCCTTTTCGGGGTTTAGAAACATTTTTTTTGTATCGCTGAACTCCACCAGCTCGCCCAGCATAAAAAATCCTGTTTTGTCGCTCACGCGGGCAGCCTGCTGCATGTTGTGCGTAACGATGGCGATGGTGTACTTTGCTTTCAGCTCATGTATCAGCTCTTCAATCTTTGAGGTTGATATGGGGTCAAGCGCCGACGCCGGCTCGTCCATCAGGAGGATGGACGGCGAAACGGCGAGGGCGCGGGCAATGCAGAGGCGCTGCTGCTGTCCGCCCGACAGCTCAAACGCCGACTTCTTCAGCTTGTCCTTTACCTCGTCCCACAGGGCGGCAGCCCTTAGCGACTCCTCCACCCGGCGGGCGATGAACGATTTTACACCCATATCGTTTACCCGCAACCCGTAGGCAACGTTCTCAAAGATAGACTTCGGAAAGGGGTTGGGCTTTTGGAACACCATCCCCACCTTTTTTCGCAGCTCATCTACCCGGACAGACTTGTGGTAGATGTTTTCTCCGTCCACCAGACATTCACCCGTCAAGCGCGTGTTGTCAATCAAGTCGTTCATCCGGTTGAAGAGGCGCAGAAAAGTTGACTTTCCGCACCCCGACGGACCAATGAACGCCGTTACCGTATTTGGCTGCATACATACGCTGATGTTTTTCAGCGCATGAAAATTTCCGTAGTAAAAGTTTATGCTTTTTGCTTCTATCATACCCACGTCTTTGCTGCAAAGGTATCCCCAAAATATTACGGCGCAGAAACAGGATGGTTACAATTTAGTTAAGGCACGACGAATGCCGAAAGCCGAAGCGAACGAAGCGAGACCGCAGACGCCTTAAAAAGTGCGCAGTGAGTGGAGCGGAAAATCAAGTGCGGCGCGTACTTTCGAAAATGGAATTTTCCATGCTCCCGTTAACGTTCAATCCTTCAGTGCCCACTTGCTTATGCCGCGCTCCTCTGCGCTGAACTCCACGCCCACCTTCACCAGCTTTTTGTTGCTCGCGGCGTAGGGTTTTAGGTAGCCCTTTTCGTCTATCTGCTTCAGGGCGGCGGTGGCGGTAGCATTTTCGGAGAGCTTGAACTCAAAGGCGAATACCGTGTCGTCTGTAATCACCACCGCGTCGGCGCGACCGACGGCGCTGTGCTGCTCCACCTCAATGAACTGCCCCATCAGGCGGAAGAAAATGAAGAAGATGGTTTGGTAGTGCTTCTCTTCCTTATTGTTAAGGTCGTAGGGGATGCCGGCAAAGAAAGCGCGGAGGCGGGTCATGAAGCTATCCACGTTATTGGCCAGCAAATCTTCGATAAAGTACTCCACGTAAAACTCGCTCTGAATATTTTTCCCGGGCATGTACACAGGCAGCAGCTCGTTGAAAAAGCCGTACTTCACCTCCTCATTCGGGAAGCCCAAGGTGTAGGAGTTGAAGCGTTCGTTGTACGACGTTATCGTCAGGTATCCGCTTTGGTAGAGGAGCGGGATGGGATTGTCTTGCTCGGCGCGGTAGTCGCTAATGGCGTCCGCCGAAACCTTTACGCCGCTCTCCAAGCTTGGCACGTCAAAGTCCAGCTTCTTGAGCATTTTGACGAGGAAAGTCGGCGTGCCCGTGGCAAACCAGTAGTTGCTGAAGTCTTTTTTGGCCAAGGTGTTCAGCAGGCTGAACGGGTTGTACATGCCTTCGCTTTGCTTGGCAAAATGGTATCCATCGTAGCGCTTTTTCAGCTCGGCGAGCGCCGCCTCGCGCGTCAGCTTCCGTTTTTCGGCAAGCATTTCCACCTCCGGCTGAAAATAGTCCGCTATCTCCGATTCCGAAAT
>JAISLN010000068.1 GCA_031290835.1 Prevotellaceae bacterium | reverse complement strand
CATACGCTGGCGGCCTCGCTGCTAAACGGAAAAATGAGCTACCCGTCGGTCGTGTTCCTCAACGAGCAATTCCAGCTGGTGCACGTGCAAAGCGGCTACCTTCCGCCGGAACAGTTTGCGCCCTTCATGGTATATATCGGCGAAACGTGGTACGACTCCAGCAAAAACATGTCGTGGGAAAATTTCAACAAAGACTTCAAGTGGCCTCCCGTAAAGAAGAACTAAAACCGACAAAATCGTTAGAGATTATGTTAGTCTGATTTACGCTTTGAAGTAGGATAATAAAAATCAAACGGCAGAAAAATCTGTGTAAATCTGTCAAATCCGTGTTATCTGTGTGCAAAAAAATATCTGTATGCTTTTTTGCACACAGATGACACGGATTAAACAGGATAGGCACAGATTTAATGCAAAGTTATATGGCAAATTGTATCTCTATAAATTTTGTACAGTTTTGACTCTGATTTAACATAGACAAGGGCAAATGTCGCAATATTTTCTCTTCCAAGTTGTTGTGGTGAAAAAAATGCGACATTTGCCCTGACTTTTCCGGAAAAAATTCTACATACCGCTCGTAGCTTTCCGGCTAATCCTTGTAGTTTCTCGTTGCTACCTTTATAAATTCGTACTTGAGAGGTTCCTTGTGCAGCGTTGGCTCCTTGTCGCGCCCTGCATACTCCCACGCCGAAACGTACATGTAGTTGGCGTCGTCGCGCTTGGCTTCGCCCTCTTCGGTCTGCATTTCCTCGCGCAGGTGTCCGCCGCACGATTCCTTACGGTTGAGGGCGTCGCGTGCCATGAGCTCGCCTATCTCCAAGAAATCGGCCACGCGCAGCGCCTTCTCCAGCTCCTGATTGTACTCTTCGTTGGTGTTGGGAACAAACACGTTGTGCCAAAACTCATCGCGAATTTCCTTTATTTCCTTAATCGCCTCCTTCAGCCCGGCTTCGTTTCGCGCCATGCCCACCTTGTCCCACATCACCTTGCCCAGCTTCTTGTGGAAGTAGTCCACCGTTTGCGTGCCGTTGAGGTTGAGCAGGGCGGCAATTTTGTCTTTCGCCTTTTTCTCGGCGGCGTCAAAGGCGGGGTCGTTGGTATCCACCTTTTTCTCCTGAATTTTTCCGGCAAGGTAGTCGCCAATGGTGTACGGCAGCACAAAGTACCCGTCCGCCAGCCCCTGCATGAGCGCCGACGCGCCGAGGCGGTTTCCGCCGTGGTCGCTGAAGTTGGCCTCGCCAATGGCGTACAGCCCGGGCACGGTGGTCATCAGGTTGTAGTCCACCCACAAGCCGCCCATGGTGTAGTGAATGGCCGGGTAAATCATCATCGGCTCGTTGTAGGGATTTTCGTCGGTAATCTTTTCGTACATTTGGAAAAGGTTGCCGTAGCGCTCCTCAATCACCTTTTTGCCCAGCCGCTCAATGGCGGTGGAGAAGTCGAGGAATACCGCCAAGCCCGTTTCGTTTACGCCAAAGCCGGCGTCGCAGCGCTCTTTGGCGGCGCGCGAGGCAACATCGCGCGGCACGAGGTTGCCAAACGCCGGGTAACGGCGCTCAAGGTAGTAGTCGCGGTCTTCTTCGGCTATCTGCGAAGCTTTAATTTCCTTTCGGCGCAACTTTTCCACGTCTTCCTTCTTTTTGGGTACCCAAATGCGCCCGTCGTTGCGCAGCGATTCGCTCATGAGCGTGAGCTTTGATTGCTGCTCGCCGTGCACCGGAATGCAGGTGGGGTGAATTTGCGCAAAGCAGGGGTTGCCGAAAAACGCGCCACGCTTGTAGGCCTGCCACGCCGCCGAGCCGTTGCTGTTCATGGCGTTGGTGGAGAGGAAAAAGACGTTGCCGTAGCCGCCCGAAGCCAGCACAACGGCGTGCGCACCGTGCCGCTCAACTTCTCCCGTTATCAGGTTGCGGGCAATGATACCCTTTGCCTCGCCGTTGATCAGCACCACGTCGAGCATTTCGTGGCGCGGAAAAGATTTTACGGAGCCCTTGGCAATTTGGCGGTTTAGCGCGGCGTAAGCGCCCAGCAGCAGCTGTTGTCCGGTTTGCCCGCGCGCGTAGAACGTGCGGCTCACCTGAGCGCCGCCAAACGAGCGGTTGTCGAGCAGCCCGCCGTAGTCGCGGGCAAAGGGCACGCCCTGCGCCACGCATTGGTCAATGATGAGGTTGCTCACCTCCGCAAGGCGGTACACGTTGGCCTCGCGGGCGCGGTAGTCGCCGCCCTTGATGGTATCGTAGAAAAGGCGGTAGATGGAGTCGTTGTCATTTTGGTAGTTTTTGGCGGCGTTGATGCCTCCCTGCGCGGCGATGGAGTGCGCCCTGCGCGGAGAATCGCTGATGCAAAAAATCTTGACGTTATAGCCCAGCTCGCCCAGCGTAGCGGCGGCGGAGGCGCCCCCAAGCCCGCTGCCTATCACAATAATATCGAGCTTACGCTTGTTGGCGGGGCTCACTACGCGAATGTTTGCCTTATGGCGCGTCCACTTTTCTGCAAGCAGGCCTTCGGGCGCTTTTGAAATCAACTTTTCGGACATATCTTAAAAATTCAAAAATTCAACGTTCAACAATTCTCAAGCAAGGAAGTAAAATCTAACGCAAAAGTAAAGCGCAATGAGCGTAAACCCAACGGCTACCAGCGTTGCAAAGACACGCGCGGCGATTTGCAGGCGCGGAATCCACTGCCTGTTGTTCACGCCTATGGTTTGAAACGCGCTCCAAAAGCCGTGGCACAGGTGAAACCACAGCGCCCAGAACCACACCACGTACACAGCAGCCCACACCGGGTTTGAAAGCGTATTTTTGACCTCCAGATAGGGATTTTCGGTAGCCTCGCCACCCAAAAAGTGTTGCAGCTGCATCTTAGCCCAGAAGTGGCTCAGGTGAATTGCCAAAAAGCCCAGCACGATAAGCCCCAGCACAAACATGTTGCGCGAAGCCCACGTTGAGGCTTTGGTTGCCGTACCCACGGCGTACTTCACGGGGCGCGCCCTGCGGTTGAGCAGCGTGAGGTAGAAGGCGTAGATGATGTGAATAACAAAGCCCAGCGCAAGTATCGGCACCATTATTTGAATAAAGATGTTGGTATCCATAAAGTGGCACGCTGCGTTATACGCGCTTTCCGACACCACCGCTGCAAGGTTAATGCCCAAGTGCAGCAAAAGAAACACCATGAGAAACAATCCGCTAATGCTCATTATGAGCTTCCTGCCAATGGAGGATGAAAAAATATTTGCCATAAAGCTAAGGGTTGAAAAAGAGTAATTTGCAAACTAATTTGTGATTACCATACCGTACTAAGAAGCCACAAAGGTACAACATTTTGCAAAAGTTACCAAAGGCGATTGCGATTTTGTACGTAAAAACTAACTGACAGATAGTTACAGGTGGGTATTCCGGCTCCGGGAATATAAATTGGGGGTGGTAAGCTTTGAAATGTCCCGCTAAATCAAGCCCGCCTCTCATCGCGCGGCTACTCAACTTCCGGCTCAGACGGCAGCTCCGTGCTATCGCGGTTAAAGCAGGTTTCGATAAAGTTAGGCTCTACATACACAAACTTCCCCGTTTCATAAAAATAGTTGGACATTTGCAGGGAGTTGCCCTTTGAGGTTTTGTCGGCGCTTAGGATATATACGTCGGGCATAAATTTATTTTGCTCCTTTATCTTTGTATTGGTTTCCTTGGCAATGTCCTGTAAATCTGAGAGGTTGTTTTCGTCCTTGACCTTTACGGTAAACTCATCGGTATATATCATCACATCGGAGCAATCGAAGCCGATGCAAAAGGTGCCCTTAAAGGTGAGGTTTGAGAAAGCAACGTCAGGGTTATTCTCCAGCTGCTCAATAATTTTTTTCAGCTGAGAGCAAGTCTTGGGAGTCAGCGTTTGAACAAGCAACAAGCTGTGGCTGTCTTCCTGACTGTTGCGAAAAATATCGCTTTTGCCCGTAGCGTGAAACATGCCGGTTTCATTGATAAGGTCTATCACTTTTTCGCTCCTATCCTGATTTTCAAACCCGACAAGCAGGTAATCGTTCAAAAAAAGGGAGTCCAAGAAGACTTTTTCATCACCATAGCTGTAGTACAGCTCCTCTCGGCAATCGCACCCCGCCTCTCCGTCAACAATATCGTAATCCGGCTCGCAGGATAGCAAGGTTAGCAAAGCTCCTACGATTAAAAAATGCTTCATGGTAAAAAATTTTAGTTTACAAGATATTTTTTTGATTGCAAACTCACGCAAAATCCAACCGCTACAGCAGCAAGATTACCTAAAAGAAACACAAGTAGATTTTAATAATAGCGCAAAGATAGCTATTTTTCTTATTCGTACAACATCAGGGGAAATTTTGAATTGCGCGAAGTGTAGCAACCTCGCTTCGCATCATTGCGAGCGAAGCGGAGTTAACCAGCGAAGTTAATACGCCACACCGCACCACACCTATTTTAACGGCTCCATCCGACAGCCGATTGCATCTCTTCCGGAAAACGCAACAGCCAGCAGGATAAGCTTCTTGTCTGCATACGCCTCGTAGTACTTTTTGCTGTGAATTTGTAGCATGGCCGCCTCCAGCAGCTTCTCAGGCGGCTGCCCCGCGCCGTACTTGACCTCCGCAACAACCGCCAGCTCCGGA
>JAISLN010000067.1 GCA_031290835.1 Prevotellaceae bacterium | reverse complement strand
CCGACGCCACGCTCCGGCTGCATAAGTTCGACGACCCCGAGGGAAAGCACGCTTTTTGGCACTCCTCCTCGCACCTGATGGCCGAGGCGCTGGAGCAGCTCTTCCCGGGCATAAAGTTCGGCATCGGCCCTGCCATTGAGCAGGGATTTTACTACGACGTAGAGCCGCCGCAGCCCATTGTAGAAGCCGACTTGGAGAAAATCGAAAGGAAGATGCTGGAGCTGGCGCGCGAAAAGCAAACCTTTGTGCGCCGCGAAGTTTCCAAAGCCGAAGCGCTCAAAACCTTTGGCGACAAGGGCGAAAGCTACAAGGTGGAGCTGATAGGCGAGCTGCAAGACGGTACCATCAGCTTCTACACCTGCGGCACGTTCACCGACCTGTGCAGAGGGCCGCACATTATGGACTCGTCCATCGTTAAGGCCGTGAAGCTCACCTCCATCGCCGGAGCCTACTGGCGCGGTAGCGACAAGAACAAAATGCTCACCCGCATCTACGGCGTTACCTTTCCAAAGCAAAGTATGCTCGACGAGCACCTCCGCCTGCTGGAGGAGGCCAAGCGGCGCGACCACCGCAAAATAGGCAGAGAAATGGAGCTGTTTACCTTTTCCGAAAAGGTGGGGCAAGGGTTGCCGATATGGCTGCCCAAGGGCGCTGCGCTGCGGTTCAGGCTCGAAGATTTTTTGAAAAACATACAGAAAAAGCACGGCTACCAACAGGTTATCACGCCGCACATTGGCCACAAGCAGCTCTACATCACCTCGGGGCACTACGCCAAGTACGGCGCCGACTCGTTCAAGCCCATCAAAACGCCGGACGAAAACGAGGAGTTTTTGCTCAAGCCGATGAACTGCCCGCACCACTGCGAAATATACCGCAGCAAGCCGCGCTCGTACAAGGATTTGCCTATTCGCTTGGCGGAGTTCGGAACGGTGTACCGCTACGAGCAAAGCGGCGAGCTGCACGGGCTGACGCGCGTTCGCGGATTCACGCAGGACGACGCTCACCTGTTTTGCACCCAAGACCAAATCAAGGATGAATTCAAAAAGGTCATAGATATTATCCTGTACATTTTCAAATTATTTGAATTTCAGGAATATACGGCGCAAATATCGCTGCGCGACAAGGTCAACCGCGAAAAGTACATCGGTAGCGACGAAAATTGGGATAAGGCCGAGAGCGCCATCATTGAAGCCGCCGCCGAAAAGGGGCTGAAAACGGTGGTGGAGTACGGCGAAGCGGCGTTCTACGGCCCCAAGCTCGACTTTATGGTGCGCGACGCCATTGGGCGAAAGTGGCAGCTGGGAACTATTCAGGTGGATTACAACATGCCGGACAGGTTTGAGCTGGAGTACGTCGGCACAGACGACAAGCGCCACCGTCCGGTGATGATTCACCGCGCGCCCTTTGGCTCTATGGAGCGCTTTTTGGCGGTGCTCATCGAGCACACCGCCGGCAAATTCCCGCTCTGGCTCACGCCGGAGCAAGCCGTTGTGCTGTCGATTAGCGAAAAGTACAACGCCTACGCCGAAAAGGTGGCGGAGCTGCTCAACGACGCCGACGTGCGCACCATCGTTGACAACCGCAACGAAAAGATAGGGAAAAAAATACGCGAAAACGAGCTGCAACATATTCCCTACCTGCTCATCGTAGGCGAAAAGGAGGCAACGGAGGGCGCTGTTGCCGTGCGGCGGCAGGGCGAGGGCGACAAGGGCGTGATGAAGGTAGCTGAATTTGCCCGGTTTGTGAAGGACGAGGTCAAAAAAATGCTGGAGGTTTAGCCCTGCGTGCGTGCGTAATCCTAAGTTCCGCAGGAACACATTTTATTAAAGGAGGTGGCGAAAACCTCATTTTTACCCCATTTAAACAACAAAACAACCTCAGTAGCAAAAGTATATGCTGCAAACAGTAACCTCATTACCTCATTGTTTGCTCGTAACATCGCTCAATAAAATTAATGAGGTTGGTTGCAGGTGATGTATTTCATGGCTACTGAGGTCGTTTTGTTTGGAAAAATAGGTGAAAATGAGGTTGTTGAATCAGCTGATTTCGGCAAAAATCAGCAGAAAAAATTACGCAGGGATGAACACCCTACTCGTAGGGATGCAAAGACGCTGAAGAAGTTAGCCAATCGTTTTCTCTTAACTTGATGACATTGGGCTAAAGCCTACGGTTAATAGTCGTCCCTGCGGGACTTAGGCTTACGCACTATATTTCGCGCTTTGCGCAATTCAAAATTCAAAATTTAGAATTCAAAATTTCCCCGTCCCTGCGGAACTTGACCGACTTTACCGGGCAGCTTGGCACACAGACGACACGGATTAAATAGGATTTACACGCATTTTAAAGGCAGAATTACATGAAAGTTAAATTGGAATAATCTATAATGTACTCAAAAACAATCAATAGTTAAAAATAATTAAAAATCAACAAAAAAAATTATGGCAAAAATCAACTTTGGCGGCGTTGTAGAAGATGTGGTAACGCGCGACGAATTTCCGATGGAAAAAGCACGCGAAGTGCTTAAAAGTGAAACGATAGCAATTATCGGCTACGGCGTTCAGGGGCCGGGGCAGTCGCTCAACCTGCGCGACAACGGCTTCAACGTAATTGTGGGGCAGCGCAAGGGCGGCAAAAGCTGGGACAAGGCGGTTGCCGACGGCTGGGTGCCCGGTAAAACCCTGTTTGAGATAGAGGAAGCCGCGCAGCGGGCTACCATTGTTCAGTACCTGCTCTCCGACGCCGGGCAAATAGAAACGTGGGCTAAGCTGAAGCCCCACCTCACGGCGGGCAAAGCCCTGTACTTTTCGCACGGCTTTGGCATTACGTTCAACAATCAAACGCACATTACCCCCCCCAGCGATATCGACGTAATTCTGGTTGCCCCCAAGGGGTCGGGTACGTCGCTACGCCGCCTGTTTATAGCGGGCAAAGGGCTGAACTCCAGCTACGCCGTTTACCAGGACGCCACCGGCAGAGCCCGCGAACGCTGCCTGGCGCTGGGCATTGGCGTGGGGTCGGGCTACCTGTTCGAGACCGACTTCAAAAAGGAAGTTTTTTCCGACCTCACGGGAGAGCGCGGAACGCTCATGGGCTGCATACAGGGCGTTTTTCAGGCGCAGTACGACGTGCTCCGCAAAAACGGACACTCGCCCAGCGAGGCGTTCAACGAAACGGTGGAGGAGCTTACGCAAAGCCTGATGCCCTTAGTTGCCGAAAACGGCATGGACTGGATGTACGCCAACTGCTCTACCACCGCGCAGCGCGGAGCGCTGGACTGGCGGCACAAGTTCTACGCCGCAACCCTGCCGGTGTTTGAAGAGCTGTACAAAAGCGTAGCTTCCGGCGCCGAAGCCAAGCGCACCATCGAAACATGCAGCAAGCCCGACTACCGCGAAAAGCTCAACGCCGAGCTCGCGCAGCTGCGCGAAAGCGAAATGTGGCAAGCCGGCGTTGCCGTGCGGAAGCTCCGTCCGGAAAACAGCTGACGCAAAAGTACCGCTGAAAAAATTTGAGCATAAAAACCTCATCTTAAACCCTTTGCCCGTAAGGGAAGGGAATTTACGCAGGAAAACGACGAAATGGAAGCCCGCAGGACTTCATTTTTCGTCGTTTTTTTCATTAATTTCAAAATGTTCGTTAGGAGCAATATTTCGGTGAAAAAACACTTGGCTTGTTAGCTCTTGATGAAAAAATACTCCGGCTGCTCTCTTCGCATCCCTGTAGGGAGGATGCATCTCTCGGTAGAAATGACAAAAACCTCCTCACCATCTTTGCATCCCGTAGGTAGGGTGTTCAAACCTGCGCAACTTTTCTTCCGATTTCTGCCGAAATAAATTAATCTAACAACCTCATTTTCATCTTTTTTCGGAATAATTTTTAGAAGAACTATTTTGCGCCTTTTGAACACCCTACCCTACGGAGCTATTCTGCTCGCGATAGCTTGCATTGAAAATCGACGTAGCCAAGAGCTCCCTACTTCAACATCAATTCATTCAAAAAGCGCTGTTTTACACCGAATTAATACAATTTATTTAGCTGATACAATAAGCTACATCCTAATGGACATTTTTGGGTTAATTCCGCTATGAGAAAAAGGAGGCTATGCGCCTACCCCATCATTGCGAACGAAGCGGAGCCGCCAAAATTTGCCCAAACAAAATAACGAGCGGCATGAAGCCTTTCGCTCCATGCCACTCGCTGTTCACAAAAAACGCTGCAACGCTGCCCGATTTACGGGTTATAGCTCCGTAAGCGTTGTTTTTTTATCCTTTTTAGCGGCCATTCGCTGCATATCCTCCATTGAGCCTACTATGAGGCGGTCAAATTCGCGCAGCCCTGTGCCGGCGGGTATCAGGTGACCGCAGATGACGTTTTCTTTGAGCCCTTCCAGCGTATCAACCTTGCCGTTGATGGCGGCCTCGTTGAGCACCTTGGTGGTTTCCTGGAACGAAGCTGCGGACATGAAGCTACGGATTTGCAGCGCGGCACGGGTAATACCTTGCAGCACCTGCGAGGAGGTTGCCGGCATGGCGTCGCGCGCTACTACCGGTTTTTGGTCTTTGCGCTTGAGCATTGAGTTTTCGTCGCGCAGCTTGCGGGCGGTTACAATTTGCCCAACCTTCAGCTCGGAGGAGCTGCCGGCATCCGTTACCACCTTCTTGTCGTAAATCCAATCGTTTTCCTGCGTGAACTCCCACCTATCCACTATCTCCTTTTCGAGGAAGCGGGTATCACCGGCGTCGGCAATTTCTACCTTGCGCATCATTTGCCGAACTATCACCTCAAAGTGCTTGTCGTTGATTTTCACGCCCTGCAGACGATAGACTTCCTGCACCTCGTTCACAATGTACTCCTGTACTTTGGTAGGTCCCAAGATTTTCAGGATGTCGTCGGGGGTTATGGCGCCGTCGGAGAGCGGAGTGCCGGCGCGAACAAAGTCGTTTTCCTGCACCAATATCTGCTTGGACAGCGGCACGAGGTAGTGCTTTTCTTCGCCTGTTTTAGAGGTGATGATAATTTCGCGGTTGCCGCGCTTTATTTTGCCCAAGAGCACCTCGCCGTCAATTTCCGATACTACTGCGGGGTTGCTCGGGTTGCGCGCCTCAAAGAGCTCCGTTACGCGGGGCAAACCACCGGTAATATCTCCGGCTTTGCCTACGGCGCGGGGGATTTTCACCAGCACATCGCCTATCTTCACCTCCTGATCCGGCTCTACCACAATGTGCGCACCTACGGGCAGGTTGTAGCTCTTTATTTCTTCGCCCTTGCTGTTCACTATCTTCACCAACGGGTTTTTGGTTTTGTCGCGCGACTCCACAATCACCTTTTCGCTGTAGCCTGTCTGGTCGTCGGTTTCCTCCTTGTAGGTAACGTCCTTTACCAAGCTTTCGAACTCCACCTTACCGGCGTACTCCGAAATGATAACGGCGTTGTAGGGATCCCACTCGCAGATAAGGTCGCCCTTCTTTACCTCTACGCCGCTCTTGAAGTACAGCGTAGTACCGTAGGGCACGGAGTGCGTGTAGAGCGTAGCGCCGGTATTTTTGTCTATAATGAACATTTCCGCCAAGCGTCCGATGGCAACGTCAACCTTGCGGGTTTCCGTCTGCTTTTCTATGGTACGCAGCTCGTCAATTCGCAAAATACCGTCGTAGCGGGCAATTACCTTCGAGTCGCTCATCACGTTGGAGGCGGTACCGCCCACGTGGAATGTTCGCAGCGTGAGCTGCGTTCCCGGCTCCCCGATAGACTGAGCGGCAATCACGCCTACCGCCTCGCCTTTTTGCACCATGCGCCCTGTGGCAAGGTTGCGGCCGTAGCACTTGGCGCAAACGCCTTTCTTGGATTCGCAGGTGAGCACCGACCGAATTTCGACTTGCTCAATGGGCGATTCCTCTATGGCCCGCGCAATATCTTCGGTAATTTCTTCGCCGGCTTTAACCAGCAATTCGTTTGTCAGCGGATTTACCACGTCGTGCACCGAAGTACGGCCAAGTATGCGCTCGCTGAGCGAAACCACCACATCTTCGTTATTCTTTATGGCAGAGGCCAGCAATCCGCGCAGCGTTCCGCAGTCGTTTTCGTTGATAATCACGTCGTGCGATACGTCCACCAAGCGGCGCGTGAGGTAGCCGGCGTCGGCGGTTTTGAGCGCCGTATCCGCCAAACCTTTGCGGGCGCCATGGGTAGAGATGAAGTACTCCAGCACCGACAAACCCTCCTTGAAGTTCGACAAGATGGGGTTTTCGATAATTTGCGCTGTTTCCGCCCCCGATTTTTGGGGCTTGGCCATCAGCCCACGCATCCCCGACAGCTGGCGTATTTGCTCCTTCGAACCGCGCGCACCGGAGTCGAGCATCATATATACCGAGTTAAACCCGTGGTTGTCCGACGTGAGCTGCTTCATCAGGATTTGGGTCAACTTGGCGTTGGTGTGCGTCCATACGTCAATCACCTGGTTGTAGCGCTCATTGTTGGTAATGAAGCCCATGCTGTAGTTATTTTCCACCTCTGCAACCTGATTGTAACCTTCCTGCACCAGCTCCTGCTTTTCTTTTGGGATGATAACGTCCTCCAAGTTGAACGACAAGCCGCCCCGAAAGGCCATTTGGTAGCCCAAATCCTTAATATCATCAAGGAATTTTGCGGTGGTGGCAATGTTGGTCTTCTTAATGATAAGCCCGATAATGTCGCGCAGCGATTTTTTGGTCAGCAGCTCGTTGAGGTAGCCCACCTCTTTGGGCACGTACTGGTTGAATATGATGCGCCCCACCGTTGTTTCGATTAGCTCATTCTTGTAGGTATCGGTCGCCTCCTGCCAAATCGGGTAGCGCACCTTCACAATGGCGTGCAGGTCAACGGCTTTTTCGTTGTAGGCAATGAGCACTTCTTCCGTTCCGTAGAAGGTAAGCCCTTCGCCCTTAGCTCCCTTAAGCGGCTTGGTGATGTAGTACAAGCCCAGCACCATATCCTGCGAGGGCACCGTAATGGGGGCGCCGTTTGCCGGATTCAGGATGTTGTGCGATCCCAGCATGAGCAGCTGCGCCTCCAGAATGGCAGCGTTGCCCAGCGGGAGGTGAACCGCCATTTGGTCGCCGTCGAAGTCGGCGTTGAACGCGGTACACGACAGCGGGTGCAGCTGAATGGCCTTACCCTCAATCAGGCGAGGCTGAAAAGCTTGAATACCCAAGCGGTGCAGCGTTGGCGCACGGTTGAGCAGCACCGGATGCCCCTTCATCACGTTTTCCAGAATGTCAAATATCACGGGGTCTTTACGGTCCACTATTTTTTTGGCCGATTTTACGGTTTTGACTATGCCGCGCTCAATGAGCTTTCTGATAACAAAAGGCTTGTAGAGCTCGGCTGCCATTTCCTTAGGCAATCCGCACTCGTGCATTTTGAGCTCAGGCCCCACCACAATTACCGAACGCGCCGAGTAGTCAACGCGCTTACCCAGCAAGTTTTGGCGGAAGCGTCCCTGTTTTCCCTTCAAGCTGTCGCTCAAGGATTTCAGAGCGCGATTAGATTCCGTTTTTACGGCGTTGGACTTGCGCGAGTTGTCAAACAGCGAGTCCACAGCTTCCTGAAGCATGCGCTTTTCGTTGCGCAAAATTACTTCGGGCGCCTTAATTTCGATAAGCCTTTTCAGGCGGTTGTTGCGAATGATAACGCGCCGGTAGAGGTCGTTCAAATCGGACGTGGCAAATCGTCCGCCGTCGAGCGGAACGAGGGGGCGCAGCTCCGGCGGAATGACGGGGAGCACCTTCATAATCATCCATTCGGGCTTGTTGACCTCGTGCGATTCGCGAAAAGACTCAACTTCACGAAGCCGCTTGAGCGCGTCCGTCTTACGCTGTTGGGAGGTTTCGTGGCTTGCGCGGTCGCGCAGCTCAAACGAGAGCGCGTTAAGGTCTAAGCGTTGCAGCAGCATGTAGATGGCTTCGGCGCCCATGCCTGCAATAAACTTGTTGGGGTCGCTGTCGTCCAGATGAGCGTTCTCCTTGGGCAGCTGCTCCAGAATTTGCAGGTACTCCTCCTCCGCCAGCAGGTCGTTGGTGTTTACGCCCTGCGACGCCATGACGCCCGGCTGTATCACCACGTAGCGCTCGTAGTAAATTACGGCGTCCAGCTTTTTGGTAGGGATGCCGAGCAGGTAGCCAATCTTGTTGGGCAGCGAGCGGAAATACCAGATATGCGCCACCGGCACCACCAGCGTAATGTGCCCCATTCGCTCACGGCGCACCTTTTTTTCTGTTACCTCTACCCCGCAGCGGTCGCACACAATGCCCTTGTAGCGCACACGCTTGTACTTTCCGCAATGGCATTCGTAGTCCTTTACGGGGCCAAAAATGCGCTCGCAGAAAAGTCCGTCGCGCTCCGGCTTGTAGGTGCGATAGTTAATTGTTTCGGGCTTAAGCACTTC
>JAISLN010000066.1 GCA_031290835.1 Prevotellaceae bacterium | reverse complement strand
GACTACTCGCACCACAACAAAAACCTCTACCCGGGCGGCAGCGAGTACCGCTACTTCGACGTGTCGAGCGTTGAGTACAAGATGCCGCACGTGCAGGAAATTTCAAACATCAACGACGTTTACTGCGTGCAGCTGGAGCCGGACGAAGTTTTTAGGCAGTACCTCTACAGCCCGGACGTCAACGGAAGATACGTAGTGCGCCACGAGCGCTACCGCGACGAGAGCGACACGCGGAGCGACTACCCCACGGTATTTTTGTCGCTGCGCGTAGAGCAGCCGCTCGGGGGCAAAGTTTACGTCTTCGGCGAAATTTCGGGCTGGGAGCTGCACAACGATTTTGTCATGCTATACGACAACCGCCGCCGCGCCTACGAGCTGTCGATACCCGTAAAGCAGGGCTACTACAGCTACAAGTATATATACGTAGATGAGGACGGCAAGCTGGACATGGGAAAATTTGACGCCTGCTCAAGCGAAACGGAGAACGTGTACGGCGTGTACGTGTACTACCGCTCCCCCGCCGACTACCACGACAGGCTGCTCAACGTAACGTGGATAAGCTCGCAGGAGTCGCCGCGGAAGATCAGGTAGCGAAAAAAACGGGATAGTTGCGCAATCCTGCAAAAAATTTAGTACCTGCTCTCTGGCGTGTGCCAGAAGCAATATTTGTAGCCGTTCTTTTTGGCGCCCTTGCGCCCGCAGCGCTTCCCGCCTTTGCTGATGTGCATGCAGCGGTGGCGGATTTTATCCAAATTTTTGTAGTTGACGTCTTTCTTGCTCACTTCGCCGGGGCCTACCACCTCGTCCGATAGCGATTTTGCCTCCTGGCGCTTTACGTTTTGCTTGGAAAGCCTTTGCGTTTGCCGCATTTGGCGCGCGTGTGCGCTGCAGCCCGCCAGCATTAGCAGCAGGCAACACAGCGATAGTAAATGGGTTAAGTAAAATTTACATTTGTCGGTCGTTGACATTGTCGTTTGTTTCATAGCTATACAAAAAGTCAAATTCTTCATTTATGGTACGTGAAACGGAATCTATCTGCTCCTGCCGAATTATATCATGGATTCTTGCATAGCATGGATTTTTTTACATACGCTGCACGGCTTGGGGGAACAAATTTCCAGATAGATATCCTTATTGGCTTAAGTTCTTTCACAAGCTACGATGTATTCCGACGACATCGTATTTTTTGTTTTTCCGGCAACGTTGGTCGGGGAGTTTTTCGAGGGCATCACTTTATTACTCAAAGCCCGTTCGTAAGCTATCAAGTGCTTGAAGATGTAATCTAACCAAGCTATTAGCAACAGCCAAAAATTTAGAAATGCAGCCAAAAAAGCGCACGGCTGCTACGCCTTGTCGAGCCGGTGTAGCGCAAAGCTGTACGCCCCGACTGATATGGCGCGCAAATCGCCCAGCTTGGTAACGCCAATGCCTGCCTTCTTTACGGGGTCGTAAGGTACGCTTATATCGGTACCGGCTATGGTTGCCTTTTTGGGCGAGCCTTGGAGGAATTTGGCCAGCTCCTGCTCATCCTCTACGTTGTAGGCGGTGAGCTCGGTTCGCGGCACGCGGCTGCCGTCGGCGCGGCCAATGGTGGTGTTGATGGCGGCTATGGCGTGGGGCATGAATAAATCGTGGGCTTGGGCAATGCCTCCGCCCACCACCACTAAGCCATCTACCACCGCGAGAATGTTGGCAAGGGCGTCGCCCAGCGAATTTCCCAACACCTCAAAGGAGCGCAGGGCGGCGGCGCGGTTGCCCTCCTTACGTCCCTTTGCAATGTCGTACACCTCCTGCGACGACACGCTTTGGCCGTCGCCGGCTTCTTGCCTGTACACGCGTATTACGGCGCTGCTGTTCACCGTATCTTCCGCTATGCAATCCGGCAGGTTTTTGGCGCGCATGCACCAGACTTCGGCGGCGGCAGCGTTGTCGCCAACGTGCAGCGCTGCGCCCCGCACCACGCCGCACCCAAAGCCCGTACCTAAGGTAACGCCTATCAGGTTGCTGTACCTGCGCACGCTGCCGGCCTCCTCCAGCTTGCGGTTGACGTAGGGCAAAAATCCCGCCAGCGCTTCGCCGTAGGCAAACAAGTCGCCGTCGTTGTTGATGAAAACAGGCAGGCCGAATTTTTGCTCCAAAAATGCCTTGAGCGGCACGCCGCCCTTAAACGAAGGGAAGTTGGGCAAATCGCCGATAACGCCATTCGGGTAATCGGCCGGCCCGGGAAAGGCAAAGCTGATGGCCACAGGCGGCTCGCTCAGCTGCCGGTTGACCTGCGCAAAGCCGTCCACCAGCGTGGAGAGGCAGTGCTCAAGGCTGCCAACGTTGGGGATGAGCTTTATTGATTTCACAACTTCGCTGTTGCCGCGCATGGCAGAGAAGCGAAAGCTTTGTCCTCCCGCATCAAGCGTAAGAACTGTTCGGGTATCCTGACTGTACATGAGTTAATAAAATTAGAGTTTATAGGATTGTAGCGGAAATCAGCAAGATATACCGTAGAGAATTACATCTCCAAAGCCATCCATGGAGGTATTGTTTGCGTTTCCTTCTTGAATTTCCATCCTTGAGTAAACAACGTGCGATAGATCCGGTTTTTCCGCAGTGTACTTACCATCCTTTGTTTCACAAATAAAGTTTACTACCTTATCGGCTTCTTTTTCACAAATTACCGTATTTGCCATAATTATGTTATTTAAAAGTTATTTTTCTTTTTGACTGTGTTTCTATTTGGTTTTTAATAGATTTCAAATCTATTGTAAAATTACATCCTAAATTATCACATACCAAAACGTCGTTGTCATGTATCTTATTGTTTATAGGCAGCTTTAGCTGTTTGATTTTTTCACTTGTAATATCAAAATAGCCCGGTATTTCGTATTTTTTTCCGCATTTAGGACACCTAATATTGAGAAAAACTTGCTCTATGGAGTGATTTTTATTTGAAATAGGCATTGGCGTCGGCAAGTTTGCGTTTGCCATAGCTGCCGTTCTTGCCATTTGAAAATCTTCCCAAAAATATAGCTTATAATCGGTCGAAGTATCAAAAATCAACCTGATAATTGTTTTAATACGATAGACTATGCCGGCGAGAGGCAAATTATCATCTATATTTTCAATTGACAACACATCTTTCAAATCCTCTATTTTTAGCGACCTTCCATGAGTACGCCAGCTCATGTGGTCGCATAATTTATCCGCAACTTCTTCGGCTCTTTTCTTTCTCATTTCAGCCGTAACTTTCTTGTGCGTTGTTTGGGTTTCAGTCCAATCCTTAAACTTGTATTTTTCCAACCAACCTTTTACAAGATCTTTGGCAAATTCCAGCGAATTGACGACGCCATAAATTTCGCCGGGAGATATTTGCGCTACCATAATAGCATCAAAAGGATTTAATTTTCCTGTTTTGGTGGCTTCGTTTCTTTTTTCATCAATCCATGCTTTATAATCGTGCGCAGAAACAACCGAACGTCCTATTTGTATTTGGGCGTCAATGGGGCCTAAACTTCCTGTTTCGCACATGTAAATACTGTCGCCCGATAATGCTAAAATAGTCCCGGCGCTTTTTGCCTCGCCTGCAATGACGAAGTTGATTTCGGTAAATTTCTTCCGTAAAAATTTTGCTATCTCTTCAGCTGCCTCACCGCTACCACCGGGTGTTTCAAGGTAAACGTCAATTTGCTTTTTGTCCGATTCTCGTAAAATATCTTGAATGGTATAGAAATCATCCTGCATAAGGCTCACATCAATACCGCGACGCCCCTTGTTAAAATCAGCAGCATAAACAAATAGGTTGCGCTTTGTCAATGTGTTGTATTGATTAATCAAATTTTTGAGCTCGGCTTTTAGCTCAAGCACTCCCCACCGTTTTAATATGTATTCACTCAAAATGCTTGCCATTGAAACATGTAGATATATACAATTGTAAAAGTACAGAATATTTCAACACAACGCAACACCTTGTGTATGCGGAAGTGCATAATTTTCAGATAAATAAATGCCGTTTAATTCCCCGCTTTACCCGGGGCTTTTCTGACTGCCAGCGAGCAAATCAGCAAGTATATCATGCAAGCCAGAATGGTGAGCATTGAGCCGGATTGCGAGCCTAAGGCCTTTGTGAGCCCCCCCATTACCGGCGGGATGATGGCGCCTCCCGAAACGCCCATGATCATTAGCCCCGAAACTTCGTTTGCCTTGCCCGGAACGTGCCGGAGCGCAAGCGAAAAGATGATGGAGAAAATGTTGGCTATGGAAAAGCCAATCACCGCAACCATGGACAGGATGTGCAGCTGGCTCTTGGCAAACAGCAGCAAGTCGAGCATGGCCAGCACGGCAACCAGCATGCTGAGGACGAAAAATTTTCGCTCCGAAAACTTGGCCAGCACAAGCGCGCCGATAAATGCGCCCAGCGTGCGAAATAAAAAATATACGCTTGTTCCCCACCCTACCTCCGAAACCGGCAGGGCGCACCGCTCGCCCAGCACCTTGGGCGTGGCGGTATTCATCCCCACGTCAACTCCTACCACGAACAAAATTCCCAAAAAGAACAGCAGCATGGTGGAGCTGCGCAGCAGCCCAAAGGCGGCGCCAAACGAGATGGCCTTGCCCTCCTGCAGCTCCTCCTCAATGGGCGTCAGCAGTAGCCAGAGCGTAGATAGCGCCGTAACGACGGCAAAAATGGGAAACATGTAGTGCCAGCTGCCCAAGCTCACCGCCGCCCACCCCGCAATGATAGGCCCGCAAAACGACGATATTGCCTTGATGAACTGCCCTGCCGTGAGGCTACTCGTGAGCTTGTCGCCCTTTACCACGTTGGTGAGCAGCGGATTGAGCGCCACCTGCAAGATGGTGTTGCCAATGCCCAGCAGCGCAAACGACAGGTAGCATACAACAGCGTTGTTGGGGATGACCAGCAGCAGCATAGCCGCCAGCGTGATGGCCATGCTCACGGTTACCGTGCGCTTGCGCCCAAGCTTGTTCATCAGCACCCCAGTGGGAATGGAGAAGATGAGAAACCACAGAAACACCATCGACGGCAGGAAGTTGGCTACCGGCTCGCTCAAGCCGTACTCTGTGGCGGCATAGCTGGTGGAGATGCCCACCAAATCGCAAAAGCCCATAATGAAAAACCCGAACAGCACGGGCAATACTTTGGAGATAGAAAAGGGTTGGCTCATTTTTTTGTTACTTAATTGGGTTGTTTTTAATTGGTATTTTACGCCTGTTTTTTTAGCCGGTAAATATACCTGCAATTTTGCCGAATTAAAAAAGATTTTCGGTTGTTTTTAGTTAAAATGTTTCACATTCTTCAATGTACACCTCAAGCAGCTCGGCTTTTCCTTGCGGCTCAAGGCGCAGCTCTCCGGCGAGCGAAGCGGGGATGAGCAGGGTTTCGCCCTTGCTCACGCTTTCGGATTGCCCGCCGCAGCCCACCGTCGCCGCTCCGCCGGTGCAGATGTACGCCACAAACGAATCCATTTCGGCGTAGCTGCGGCGTACGCCTTGGGTTAGCGTCAGCTTGTTGGTGGTAAAGTAGGGGCAGCTGGCCAGCGGCTCCGGGCGGTTGAGCGCCTGGGGCGGCGCTATCTTGTGCCCCTGCGCCGCGTGGTAGCAGATAACGTCCATTGCTAGGTCGATGTGCAGCGGGCGGTTGGGCAGGTTGCGCCCCCAGTCGTACACGCGGTAGGTGACGTCGGACGTTTGCTGAATTTCGGCAATCAGCAGCCCCTTGCCAATGGCGTGGATGCAGCCGGCGGGAATAAAGTAGGATTCGCCCGCCTTTACCGGCTCTACGTTGAGAATATCCCTCAAGGTATTTTTTTCGATGTGCTCAAGCATTTCCGTGAGGTTGGTTTCCTTGCGGAAGCCCACAATGAGCTCGGCGTTTGGCTCGGCGTCGAGCACGTGCCACATTTCGGTTTTTCCGTAGGCGTGGTGGCGCTGGGCAGCGGTAGCGTCGTCGGGGTGCACCTGCACGGAGAGCGGCTCGTTGGCGTCGATAAACTTGATGAGCAGCGGGAACTCCTGCCCAAACCGTCCGTACACCTTTTCGCCCACCAGCTCGCCCATATACACCTCAATCAACTCCTCGATGTTGTTGCCCTTGAGGTATCCGTTGCTCACCACCGACAGGTTGCCCTTTACGCCCGACAGCTCCCAGCTTTCGCCGATATTTTTGTTGGCGGCAACGCTCTTGCCGAGGATGGTACGCATCCGGCTTCCGCCCCAAACGATTTCCTTAAAAATGGGCTTAAACTTTAGCGGATATAGCTCCATGTCTTTGAAATTTTGAAATTTTGAATTATCAATTTTGAATTAGGCTTACGCACGATAGCTCGCGCTTAGCGCAATTACTCACTTTTGTTTTCTTTTTTAAGGTGTTCGTGAACTCGCTTTGCTTGGTTCAAAATTCAAAATTTCTTCACGTACACCAGCTTTTTTGTTTCAAAAAATGCTTCGCCAAAAAAATCCGAGAGCGCAACGACGCTGGCTTGCTGCGGTATGGCTTTCAGCTCCCGGCTCAGGTCGCCGCCCTTGAGGTAAAGTATGCCGTTGGGGATGGAGCTGCGGCTGCCGGGGACGATTTTGTCCCACGTCCACCCCACAAAGGTGGAGAGCTCTGCAACGGCGCGGCTCACCACGAAGTCAAACTTTTGCGGCAGCG
>JAISLN010000065.1 GCA_031290835.1 Prevotellaceae bacterium | reverse complement strand
CCCCGCTCGAACTTGTCGATGGTGAGCATGCCCATGTACACAAGTAGCGATACAAAATACTCGTCGTCGTACATGCGGTCGATGGAGAACTGCTGCACAATGTCCGATGCAATGCCGTTTTCCTTAATAATTTTCAGGAGCTTGGCGCGGTTGTTGGTGTTTTGCGCCAGCCGCTGTAATCGGCTGTAGTCGGTTCGCAGGTTTTCGTCGATGATGTTTTTGGGAGGCTTCCTGTACCTCAATATCTGATTAAAGAAGTAGAGAATCATGGACGGATTATACACCCTGTGCTCCCCATCTTTATGAAAAAGGTAGCCATTATAGTACATCTCCATATCCACGTTGATGCAGGCAGGGTCAACACCCGTTTCCCGCATTAGCGCATCCACCTCCTGCTGGGTGAAGCCCATCATTTCGTTGTATGGCAATTCGAGCGTGAGGTTGTCGGCAATGTTGAACCCGCTGGTAAGGTCGTTGAGCATTACCGGCGAAATGCCGGTGATGAAAATCCGGTCAACGGCTTCGGAGGTTCCTATTTTTAGCGTTTCGTAGAAATCGCGGACAAGCCCGTTTGCGGTGATCATTGCTTTATAAACCTCTGTACCCATATTTTTGCCCATGGCGATGAGGTCGTTGGCAAAGTGATCGTATTCGTCGATGAGCACAAAGATTTTTATGTTTGCCAATTTTGCTGCACCGTAGGCCATCTGTAAAGCGCCAACGCTAAGGTTTTCGTTGTCTATCCTGCGGATTAGCGCGTCGGCTTCGGGCAAATACGCCCGGTAGGAGCGGATAAAAGTGCTGACTGCTTCCTGAATGTTGCCGGAAAATGAGGCTCTAAATCCCGCTTCATTTGAGGTGTCCAACCCCGAAAAGTTGAACTGCATTACCGCGTAGCTGTTGTGCCTATGGGTGGGATGCTTTCCGATGTACAAATTCCCGAAAAGCTTCTCAAAGTCCGCCGCCTTGTTCACGTCGTAGTAGTGGTAGAGCATGGAGTAGAACAGGCTCTTCCCGAACTTGCGCGGGCGAATGAAGAACTGATTTTTGTTGGCTTCATTCTCCAACAGCTCAATAAACCGCGTTTTGTCAACGTAAGCGTAGTTTTCGGTAATGATGCTTTCAAAGTTAGCGTTACCGTAGGGTAGGAGCTTGAGTTTTTGTTCCATAATCTGTGTTTTATGTGCACAAAATTAGATGAAAATCACGAGATTTCCAAGAGCATACGTAATGAAAATCCAAGCCACAAGTTAGGCGGCTTACCGTACGATGCTCGCAGCGCAGCTGTTACCTTTCCTAATCCGCTGCAAAAAACATTTTTCGCTTCAGGCGAATTGGAAATCTCATGGTTTTCACCTAATTTTGCAGCCAACAACGCTCAACTTCCATAAATGCGCCTTAAACATCTATCGGTTGTAAACTTCAAAAATATCCGTCAGCTGGAGCTGGAGCCTGCCGGCAAGCTTACATGCTTGGTGGGCAACAACGGCGAGGGTAAAACCAACCTGCTCGACGCGCTCTACCTGCTTTCGCTGTGCAAAAGTAGCATGGGGCTTACCGACCGACAGTGCATTTGCCACGGCGAAGATTTTTTTTTGGTAAAGGGAACATACGAGGTGCGCGGCGGCGAGGAGGCTGTATCGTGCGGCTGTACGCGCACCGACGGAAAAGTTTTCAAGCGCAACGCCACCGCCTACGAGCGGCTTGCCGACCACATCGGGATGCTGCCGCTCGTCATGATTTCGCCGGCCGACGGCGCCCTCATCAGCGAATCCGGCGAAGAGCGCCGCCGATACCTCAACAGCGTGATAGCGCAGCTCGACAGGAGCTACCTCGACGCCGTTACGCGCTACGGAAGGGTGCTGCAACAGCGCAACAAAATGCTCAAGGATGCACCCTCGCTCAGCTATGAGCTGCTTGAGGTGATAGACGGTCAGCTGAGCGATTGCGCCACGCAGGTGTTCGACAAGCGAACGCAGCTGGTGAACGACCTGACGCCGCTCTTTCAAAAATACTACGAGCTTATATCGCCGGGAAAGGAGCGCGTGCAGCTTTCGTACATGTCCGGCCTAAAGGACAAAAGCATGATGGAGCTGCTGAAGCAAAATTTTTCGCGCGACTGCGCCCTGCAGTTCACCTCGTCGGGCGTGCACCGCGACGACGTGGCGATGCACCTCGACGGCTACCCCGTGAGGAAGCTGGGGTCGCAGGGACAGCAAAAAACCATGCTGCTGGCGCTGAAGCTGGCGCAGGTGGAGCTCCTGCAGCAACGCTTGGGTGTGCCGCCCATACTCCTGCTCGACGATATTTTTGATAAGCTCGACATGCAGCGCGTCGAAAATCTGATTGGGGTAATATCGCACAGCGCCTTTGGACAAATATTTCTGACCGATAGCAACAAGGTACGCATCGACAACCTGCTGCGCGAAGTGCAGTGGGAGTACAAGGTGCTGGAGGTAAAAGACGGGGAATTTATCTAAGCTTTCAAAATGCAGCCAACTAAAGTGTAGCCAACTAAAAATTAAACAAAAAAACTGTCAGCTCAAATGTACCGCTTCTTTCGTCCCATACTGTTTTTATTTAGCCCCGAATTTATCCATCAAGCTGTTATGCTCATGCTTGGGGCGCTACGATTTATTCCGTGGGGCAGGAGCGTGGTGAAAAAATGCTGCACCTACCAGCGCCAATCGCTCAGCAAGGTTGTATTCGGCATTAATTTTCAAAATCCCGTGGGCTTGGCAGCCGGATTTGACAAAAACGCCGAGCACGTAAACGACTTGGCGTGCTTGGGGTTTGGCTACATTGAGATAGGATCGGTAACGCCGCTGGCGCAAGGCGGAAACCCCAAGCCGCGCAGCTTTCGGCTACCCAACGACAGGGCGCTTATCAACCGCATGGGCTTCAACAACAAAGGGGTGGAAGCTGTGGTGCAAAATCTGCGCAGGCGCAACCCCAAGCTGGTGGTGGGCGCCAACATTGGCAAAAATACGCTCACCCCCAACGAGCACGCGCCCAACGACTACGCAACCTGCTTTGCCGCGCTCTACCCGCACGCCGACTACTTTGTGGTCAACGTGAGCTGCCCCAACGTGAGCTGCCTGCGCGAGCTGCAAAGCCGCGAACAGCTTACCGCAATTGTCCGCCGGCTCACCGCCCACCGCGCCGCGCAGCCGCAGCGCAAGCCCATTCTCCTCAAGCTCTCCCCCGACCTGACGCCTGCGCAAATAGACGAGGCGCTTGAGGTAATAGCCAACGAACGCTTGGACGGCGTGGTTGCCGCCAACACCACCACCCGCCGCGACGGGCTGCAAACGCCCCAAGCCGAAGTTGACGCCATCGGCAACGGCGGGCTAAGCGGCGCACCGCTCACGCAGCGCGCGTTGGAAATGGTGCGCTACATTAGCCGCAAAACGCACGGCAAGCTGCCCATTATCGGCGTGGGCGGCATTATGACCCCGCAGGACGCGCGAAACATGCTGCAAGCCGGAGCTTGGCTCATTCAGGTTTACACCGGATTCATATACCAAGGCCCGATGCTTGTAAAGAAAATTTGCAGGGAAATTGCCACCGCCTGACGGCAAATGCTACCGAAAATTGCCGGCTACCCGGACAAACCGCTCAAGCTCTTTTTGGGTATGGGAGGTAGCTACAAAGTTGGCCTCGAGCTGCGAAGGCGATATGTAGAAATGGTTGCCGAACATGTACCTGAAAAATTCGCCAAACCGTTTTTGGTCTGCTCGCCTTGCGTCGTCAAACGAATTGACGCTCCGCTCCGAAAAAAACAGCGTAAACATGCTGCCTATGTGGTTCACAACAATTCCCTTATTTAGCGTGGCTTCCCGCAGCTGCTGTATGAAAACAGCGGCTTTTTTGTTCAGCTGTTGGTGCAGCTGATTTTCCGAAAGGAGCTCCAACGTCGCAACGCCCGCACTCATGGCAACAGGGTTGCCCGAAAGCGTCCCGGCCTGATACACGGGGCCATCGGGAGCCAATAAAGCCATGATGCTGCTTTTGCCCCCAAAAGCGGCAGCCGGAAATCCGCCCCCCACTATTTTGCCGATAGCGGTTAAATCGGGCGCTATCCCGAACAGCTGCTGCGCTCCTCCCAACGACAAACGAAATCCTGTAATAACCTCATCAAAAATAAGCAATGAGCCGTTTTGCTCCGTCAGCTGCCTCAACAGCTGCAAGAAGCCGCTTTGAGGGAGAACAACCCCCATGTTGGCAGGAACAGGCTCTACGATGACAGCGGCAATATCGCCTCCCTTTTCCTTAAATACCTGCCGGACGGCTTCGCTATCGTTGAACGGCAGGCTGACGGTGTACGACACAAAGCTGCGGGGCACCCCTGCCGACGAAGCATTATTCCCCAAGTTGGCAACCCCCGACCCCGCCGCAACAAGCATGTGATCAACATGCCCGTGGTAGCACCCGTCAAACTTTACGATAATATTGCGCTTGGTGAATCCCCTTGCCAACCGGATGGCAGACATGACGGCTTCTGTTCCCGAATTTACAAATCTTACCTTTTCGATGCTCGGAATATATCGGCAGACCAACTTTGCAAGCTCGGTCTCCTGCAAAGACGGTATGCCGTAGCTTGTGCCATTGGCCACAGCCCGATTAACGGCTTTGATGACCGCCGGATGATTATGCCCAAGCATAAACACCCCCCACGACAAGCAAAAATCGGTAAATTGATTATCGTCCACGTCGGTAAGGGTAACGCCCTTGGCCTTTTTGATAAACAACGGCGCTTCGCCCACGCTCCTTAGGGCTCTTACGGGGCTATTGACGCCTCCGGGTATAAATTGTACGGCTTCTCTATAGGCCTGCTCCGATTTGCTTCTGTTCATGCTGTTGCTACTTTTTCGGCATAAGAAAGCCACTGATAAAACTTGTCTATCTCTTCTTCTACTATTTGCTGAGCGCGGTATATCTCGTTTTTCCGCAGGGCAATATTCTCCACTGCAAAGGCTTCGACGTCGTCAAGGTTCATCAGCTCTACCCGCTGTAGCTCCTTTACGCTTTCGGCCACGTCGCGCGGAAATGCCAAGTCGAAAATGAGGAGCTCTTTGCCTTCGGCTATATCCTCCCTGCTTACAATGGTATGCGGCGCCGAGGTGGCGCAAATCAGCACGTCGGCAAGGCCGATGATAACTTTTTTGTGCTCAAGATTCATGGCTGTGGCGCTGTACTGAGAAGCCATTATACGTGCTTTCTCAAAATTCCGGTTTGATAGCAACACGTTCATCGCTCCTTGCGAGGACAGGTACTTGAGAATATCCTCGGTCAGCTTGTTGATGCCGATTATGCCGATTATTTTCTGCCTCAGGTCAACCCCTCTTTGCTTCAGCATATCCACGGTTACCTGACTGTGGGAGATGGCGCCCTCGGATATTTTTGTTTCGGTGCGGACACGCTTGCCGGTGTGCATGGCGGACTGAAACAGGCGGTTGAGCGTACCCGAAAGGCAGTACTTGCCCAAAGCTTCGGTGTAGGCCTGCTTGATTTGCCCCTGTATAGCCCGCTCGCCAATCAGCGACGATTCGAGCCCCGACGCCACCCGGTAGATGTGGCGCACTATGCTATCCGACACCTTGCCGCCGCCCCAATAAAGCTCCGTTCTGTTGCAGGTCTTGAGCATAACATGCGGCACCGATTCGCTGATGCGCAGCGACGCAGAAAGCTTTTCCCTTTCCTCCAACCGGTACTCCGAGTTGTTTATTAGCCTACACTTTACCATTTTTCTTTATTCTATAATAAGCTGTTGCTTCTCCACCAAATTTTTTAGCTGATTGCGTATATCTATTGACCGGCGAACGTCCTGTGCGTTGGACGTAACGGCAATGCTTACGTTGCCTGCCTTAAAAATGGCGGGCGACACAAAGTCGCACAGCATGGGGTTGTCGCACACGCCGGCGAGTATGCCCTTCTCGGCGGCGTCGCTTTTTATCTGCGCATTGAGCGAATCGCTTTCGGTGCAGGCGTAAACCAAAAATGCTCCGTCAAGATCATCTTTCGAGTACGCTTTTTTTACCAGCACAAAGGGTAGCGAAGCAAAACCCTCATGAAACACAGGCGATATAACGGTTGCCTTATCCGTAAATCGGCTAAGAATGGCGGCCTTATGGTAGCCTACCCTGCCGCCGCCAATGATGAGTATTTTTTTACCCGTGATGTTGATGGCGATGGGCAAAAAAATCATGTCTTCTCTTTTCATATTTTATCTTCTGTGCAAGCCACACTCTTTTTGTTCGGGATTTTCCCACCACCAGCGCCCGGCGCGTATATCTTCGCCTGCGGCAACGGCCTTGGTGCACGGCTCGCAGCCAATGCTCGGGTAGCTCTTGCTGTGAAGGCTGTTGTACGGCACGGCGTTTGCCTTTATGTACTGCCACACATCGCCTTCGCTCCAGCTCGCAAGCGGATTTACCTTTATCAGCCGGTTGGCTTCGTCCCATTCTACCGGCTCAACTCCGGTGCGCGTTACCGATTGCTCCTGCCTTAGCCCGCATATCCACACATCAAGGGTTGACAATGCCCGCAGCAGCGGTTTTATCTTACGAACACGGCAGCAGGCCTTGCGCTTATCTATGCTTTCGTAAAAAGCGTTGATGCCATTAGCGTTCACAAATTGCTCTACGTCCGCACTTTCCGGGAAAAACACCTCCATCTTTACGCCATACTTCAGGTTGGTTTTGTCAATCAGCGTGTAGGTTTCGGGAAAAAGCCGCCCGGTATCAATCGTAAATATTCGCACCGACGGGCTTATTTTCAGCACCATATCGGTCAGCACCTGATCTTCCAGCCCAAGGCTCGACGCCAAGGCTATGCGATTGCCGTATTTGTTCAGCAAAAAAGCCAGCAGCTCCTGCGGCGTTTTACGGGCGTACTCCTCATTCAGCCGCTTTATCCATTCTTCCTGATTCATCATATCGAAAAGGTTTGTTCTTCAAAAGATTTTACAATCATGCCCGCCCCTACGGTTTCGAGGGTAGCCTCATTTATCAGGACAAGGCTGCCGGTAATGCGGTTTTCGGCGTACAGGTCGTACTTCAACGGCTTGGACGTTTTTATTTGGATATGGGCAATGTCGTTCATCTTTACTGTTTTGTCGCCGGCTATATCCTCCAGCGTATTGATGTTGACCTTGGAGTAAACGTCTTTAATGATGGCAAACGCCTCGTCGGTAGTGTGGCGCACTATGTATTTGGCGCCAATGCTCAGCGGGCGGTGGTTGAGCCAGCACACAAGCAGGGAGATGTTGGCGTCAACAGCGGGCAGGTTGTCGCTCTTTACTATCATGTCTCCGCGGCTTACGTCAACGTTGTCGCTCAAGCGGATGGCAATGGATTGGGGGGCAAATGCTCCGTGCAAAGATTTATCGGCCTCGTCAATGGCTTTGACCGTTGATTCGGTGAACGACGGCAGTATGGTAACCCTGTCGCCCACCTGTATCCGTCCGCTTGCCAACCGCCCCGCGTAGGCGCGGTAGTCGTGAAATTCATCACGTTGAGGTCTTATCACATACTGTACCGGAAACCGGGTAGGCAGGTTGTCCAACCCCTCCTTTACGGGCAACGATTCCAGCAGGCGCAGCAAGGTGCTGCCGTTGTACCAAGGCGTATGCTGCGATTGGTTTACCACATTATCTCCGTTGCGCGCCGACAGGGGAATGTAGTGCACATTTTTCAGCTTAAGCTTTTCGGCAATCAGCGTGTATTCGGCCTTTATTTTATCGAATACCTCCTCCGAAAAGTCCACCAAGTCCATTTTGTTGACGGCAAGTATCACGTTGTCTATTCGCAGGAGCGACGCCACATACGAGTGGCGCTTGGTTTGCTCAATAATTCCGTTGCGCGCATCCACAAGGATAATCGCCGCATCGGCTGTCGATGCTCCCGTTACCATGTTCCTTGTGTACTCTATATGCCCCGGCGTGTCGGCAATGATGAATTTGCGCTTGGGCGTGGCAAAATAGCGGTAGGCAACGTCTATGGTAATGCCTTGCTCCCTTTCGGCGCGAAGCCCGTCGGTGAGCAGCGCAAGGTTTACCTCTTCGTTGCCCAGCCTTTCGCTCGCCGTTTTTACGGCCTCCAGCTGATCTTCAAAAATTGACTTGCTGTCGTATAGCAGCCGTCCTATCAAGGTACTTTTGCCGTCGTCAACGCTGCCTGCGGTAGTAAAGCGCAGCAGCTCCATCGCTAAATATCCACCCATAATTTTCTTTTTATTTTTCCTAATTTTAAAAATATCCCGCCTTTTTGCGGTCTTCCATGGCGGCTTCCGAGCGCTTGTCGTCCGAGCGTCCGCCCCGCTCGGTTACGCGCGACGAGGCTATTTCGCTGATAATATCCTCCAGCGTGTTGGCTTCGGAGATGGTAACTCCCGTGCAGGTAATATCGCCTATGGTACGGCAGCGAACGCGCTTGCGAACGACCTCCTCGCCCGCCTTCAGCTGCATGAACGGGTAGTAGGCCAGCCAAACGCCGTCGCGCTCAAAAACCTCGCGCTCGTGGGTATAGTAAAGGCTTGGCAGCGATATATTTTCTTGCAGTATGTACTGCCAAACGTCCATTTCCGTCCAGTTGCTCAAGGGGAATACGCGGAAGTGTTCGCCAAGCTGTTTTTTGCCGTTGAAAATATTCCACAGCTCGGGGCGTTGGTTTTTGGGATCCCACTGCCCAAATTCGTCGCGGTGCGAAAAGAAGCGCTCTTTGGCGCGGGCTTTTTCTTCGTCGCGCCTTGCCCCGCCCAGCGCGGCGTCGAACTTGTGCTCGGCAAGAGCGTCGAGCAGCGTTACGGTTTGCAGCTTGTTGCGGCTCGCGTTTACGCCTGTTTCTTCCGCCACGCGCCCCGCATCAATGGATTGCTGCACCGACCCGACGATAAGCTTTACTCCAAGCTTTTTTACCAATTCGTCCCGGTACGCAATGGTCTCCTCAAAGTTGTGCCCCGTATCTATGTGCAGGAATGGAAACGGAATGGCTGCCGGGTAAAATGCTTTGTAGGCCAGATAGGCCATTACGATGGAATCTTTGCCGCCCGAAAACAGCAGCACCGGTTTTTCAAGCTGCGCTGCCACTTCGCGCAGCACGTAGATGGATTCCGATTCAAGCTCTTTTAGGTGAGTTAGCCTGTTGCTCATAATGTTTACTGTATTGGTGATAGCTGCGCCTGTACAAATTCTTTGGCGTAGTATGAAATAATATAATCGGCGCCTGCCCGCTTGATGGCGATAAGGCTCTCGAAAAATATGCGCTTTTCGTCAAAAAAGCCTTGAGCGGCTCCGTTTTTCAGCATGGAGTATTCGCCGGACACTTGGTAGGCCGCCAGCGGATGCTTGGGAAACTGTTGCGATGCCCTAAACAGCATATCCAAGTAGGCCATTGCCGGCTTTACCATAATCCAGTCGGCGCCTTCGTCTATATCGGCGGCTATTTCGTCTATCCCTTGGTTTTTTGTCCTAAAATCCATTTGGTACGATTTTCGGTCGCCAAACGAGGGAGCCGACCCTGCGGCGTCGCGAAAAGGCCCGTAGAACGCCGAGGCGTACTTTGCCGAGTAGGCAAGTATTCCGGCGCTGAGCTTTTCCTTTTCCAAGCGCTTTCTTATCGCCTCCACCTGCCCGTCCATCATAGCCGAGGGCGCCACAAAATCGGCTCCCGCAAGGGCGTGCCGATAGGCCATCTCCGCCAAGAGCGGCAGCGTGCTGTCGTTGTCCACGTCGTGATGGTGCAGCAGCCCGCAGTGCCCGTGCGAGGTGTATTCGCAGAGGCAAACGTCGGTGAATACCAGCAGCTGCGCACGGAAGCGCTCCTTAAGGGCTTTTACGGCGCGGCCTATAAGGTTATCGGGCGCGTAGCCCGCTGAGCCCCGATCGTCCTTGTCTTTGGCTTCGACTACCCCAAACAGCAGGACTTTGTTTATCCCCAGCAGCAGGAGATGCTCTACGTCCGTCAGCAGCTCATCTATCGAAAAGCGGAATACGCCCGGCATCGACGCTATTTCCTGTTTTACGCCCTTTCCCTCCACCACAAAATACGGGTAGATAAAGTCCGGGGCGGCAACGGACACATCGGCGTACTTATCTCTCACCGCCTGCGATTTTCTGTATTGCCTAAAACGTTTCATTCAGCTCAAGCTTTATTTTGTTTTCGGTCGTTTTTCCTTTAGCCACCAGCTGTATTCCTTCCGGCAGCTCTCCGTATATTTGCTTGAAGGCGTCTATCCCCGACGGAGACGAGAATACTATCTTTTGAAATTCCGCCAAATTAACTTTTTTTGCGTCGCGGTTTACGCGGTTTACGTAAACGGGCAAATCCACTACCCTGTTCCCCAGCCGGGTCAGCTCGTCGGACAAATACTGCAAGCCCTTGTCCGAGCGGGGAAGTAGGACGTTGCTGCCGGTAAGCTTTATCTCCCTGAAGTATTGCACCAAGCCTTCGGCCGATTCGGTTGCCGATTCCGCCTCAGGGTAAATATCATGCTTGCACAGCTCGGCCGACGTTACCTTCCCCACCGAAGCCACTTTTACGCTGCCCAAGCATCGCACGTCAAGCGCCAGCTCTTTCATCATTTCAAAAAAATACCGAACTCCATGCCGGCTGCTAAATACAATCCATTGGAGCGAATCCAAGGAGGATTTTAGCATGCGCAATAGATTTTTGTCATCATTCTTTTCCACCGTAATCAGGGGGGTGTGAACGACTGTTCCCTTTGCCGGATATTCCGGCAACGCCGTTCCCGTAAGGAGCGCGCCCGGCGGGCGGGCGGCTCCGCTCTCAAACAAAACTACCTCGCCTACCACAATCGCTATGGGCGTGGGGTATTTTATCACGGAAAATTGCAGCTCCTCCAAGGTGGTAAAAAATATTTTTTGACCGGGGAGCGATACGTTGTGCACCAGCGCAACCGGCGTGCTCGCGCTACGCCCCGACAGCATCAGCGCTTTGGCAATGCCCGAAATATTGGCTCCGCCCATGTAGTAAACAAGCGTGTCGGCGTTGGGTGCGCTTGCCTCTTCTTTTACCGAATGCCCGGTTACAAAGGCAACGGAGGAGGCTACCCCCCGATGGGTTAGAGGAATATGGGTGGATGACGACAGGGCAATACCGGCGGAGATGCCCGGAATTACTTCAACGCTTACAAATCGGCTCTGCAAGTAATCTATTTCCTCCCGCCCGTGCGCAAACACCATCGGGTCGCCTCCCTTTAGGCGGACTACATTTTTACCCGAAATGGCCGCCTGATACACCAGCTCATTTATTTCATCCTGCCCAAAGCTGTGCCTGCCGCTTCTTTTGCCTGCGTAAACCTTGACAGCCCTGTATTTATTCAAAAAATCCTTATCCACCAAATCGTCGTGAAAAATCACATCGGCGCGGCACAGCGCTTTGTCCCCGCCAATGGTGAGCAGGTCGGGATTGCCCGGACCAAAGCCAACAAGCGTCACCTTGCCGTAGGTATTGCGAACGTCGCGCTTGGAAAAAATGCCCTGCAACGCCGGGTTGTCTTTTTTTCCCGTTACTGCCAAGCTTCCCTGCAACGGGTGGGTTTCAAAGGGCAGCACCTGCGCTATGCGGCTACCCATACCCAAGCGCTTAAGGGCACATGCGGCCGCTATGAGCGCGTCTATTTTGCCCTCGTCAACTTGCAGGATGCGCTCCTCTATCGTCCCGCGTATGCTCACAACGGTAAGGTCGGGGCGAAGCGCCAGCAGCTCGTCCCGCCGTTTGCGGGAGCTTGTGCCCACCTTGGCCGCTTGGGGCAGCTCCTCCAGCCGCAGGCCGCCCCGGCTGACCAGCGCGTCGGTTTTGTCATCGGCGGCGGTCAAGCAATACAGCGCTACGCCTGCCGGAAGAGGATACGGCAAATCTTTGGCCGAGTGTACCGCAACGTCAGCCGCGCCGCTGAGGATAGCCGCGTCGAGCTCGCGGGTAAAAAAATCGCCCGCTACGTTGTCCATCAACGAAATATGCTTGTTTTTGTCCCCGTAAGATTTCAGCGCGGACAGGCTGTAGCGAACATCGGGAAAGTGCGAAAAAAATTCCTCCACCTGCAACAGCGACAGGCGGCTGTCACGAGCTACTGCCTTCAGCTCAAATTGTGGTGCTCCGCTCATTTAATTCTGTTTTTTGAAAAACGTCCTGTAACCAGCCTGCCCGTAACGCTCAAGACAAGCACTATGATGGTCAGCAACAGCGCTGCGGCGTAGGCTCTTTCCCGCACTTCGGGTATGGGGCTGCTGAGCTGAAAAAACACCGACAGCGGAAGGGTTGCCGCAGGCTCGTTGAGCGCGGTGGGAATGTTATCGGTAAATCCTGCGGTAAACAAAACGCCCGCAGCATCGCCAATGGCGCGACCCACAGATAGCAACGTGGCCGTAGCAATACCGGGGGCTATTTGCCGGAGCACAACCCCGCACGATTCCAACTTTGTTGCGCCCAGAGAGTACGCCGCATCCAGCAAATCTTTGGAAACAGACTTCGCCACCTCGTCCATTGAGCGAACAAAAATAGGAATAATGAGCAGCGTTATGACGATAATACCTCCCAGCAGCGAAGTTTTTAGCCCAAAGAAAATCATGATAGTAAAGGCAAACGCGCCGTAAACAATGGAGGGTATCCCAAACAGAACATCGAACGACAAGCGGGCAAAATACGCCAGCCGCGACGCTTTTTTTAGATAGACGTTGATGTAAAATACTATCGGGATGCTGATAGCTAACCCCAACAGGGTAGAGGCAAAAACTATCATGAGCGAGCCTGCAATAGCGTTGAGAATACCGCCATCTTTGCCCAGATAAAAGCCGCCGCCGGGCAGCTGACTTACCATTTCCCACGTCAAAGACGGAAAGCCCGTTCGCGCAATTGTCCAAATAATGCTCGCAAAAAAGCCGAATACAACAAGCGTAGCCAGCACCATCAGCAGGTTGAATATTCTTTCTTCTACAAACTTCAATTTCATAGCTTAAATTTTTGCTCCACCTTTTGCAAAACGACGCGGGATATGGCGTTAAAAATTAATATGATGACAAACATCAGCAGGGACGCAAACATCAGGGCCGACTCGTACTTCGGGAGCGAAAGCATCTCTCCGTAGTTGTTGGCTATGAGCGCGGGCAGGGGGTAGGCGCTGTCGAACAGCGAGTGCGGAATACCCACCATGTTGCCGCAAACCATCAGCACTGCCAGCGTTTCGCCAAATGCTTTGGAAATGGCCAGCACCACCGCCGCAATAATACCCGGCGAGGCTTTGCGCACAACCACCAAGCGGGACGTTTGCCAGCGGGTTGCGCCCAGCGACGCCGATGCGTCCTTAAAATCCTTTGGAACGGCCGAAAACAGCTCGATAAACAAGCTCACAAGCAGCGGAATAATCATCACGCTTAGCACAATGCCGCCTGCCAGCAAGGTATATCCGCTTGTGTAATCCACAAAGAGAGGCCCAAAGCTGTCGGCAATCCACGGAACAATTATCAGCGTGCCCCACAAGCCATAGACTACCGACGGAATCCCCGCCAGAATATCCAAAATAGGAAATACGACTTTTGTTATCCACGGCTTGGCATTTTCGGTAAGGAACAGGGCGGTCAGCAAGGCCACCGGCAACGCGATGGCAACCGAAAGCACCGTAACGTAAACCGAGCTGACAATAAACGGCCGGAACCCAAACTGCCCCGACAGCGGGCTCCACTCTTTGCCCGTTAGCAAGCTCCACAAGCTATGCTCGCCAAGTATGGCGGTCGATTTGTAGTACAATCCCACTCCTATGATTAGCAGGGTAAGCAGCGAAATGATGGTCAACAGCTTCATTAGCTTGCTCGCCATCGCGTTTGCGGCAACGCGCCTCCTCAAGAGTCCGGTGTGCTCCATTTTATTCACCTGAGCTTTGCTATCTCCTTCTTTAGCTTGTCATCCGAAAGCCCTATGTAGCCTGTTTCCTTGGCGTATTGCTGCCCGTCCGAAAGCACGTACTCCAAAAAGGCAATAAGCTCGGGCTTATCCGGCTTGCCTTTTACTACCAAATATAAATCGCGGGCAGGCGGAGACGGAAACTTCCCCTCGTTAATGGCGGCAACCAGCGTTTCCGTAGCTTCATAAAAATCCTCCTCGGGATCTACAGCTCCGTTGTCGTTAACGTCTATGGGGACAACGGCCAAGCCTTCAAACGGCTTTTTGGTTTGTTGGTCGTAGGCGTAGGCAATATTATTGTAGCCTATCCCCACCCTGTCTTTTTGCACTGCGGCGGCAACTCCCGGATCGCCGAACACGGCCGTCGCCTTGAGGTGCTCCTGCTTTTTGCCAAACCACGCCGCAAACGTTTCCGCAGCCCCGCAGGCGTCGGAGCGGGTGAAGACGTGCACGGGCGTGGCGGACGACGTGCCCAACACCTGCCCCCACGTGGAGAGCTGCTGAGTCCACAGCTTTTCGGCCGTCGATTTTTTCAGCCCGATTTTCTTTATGTCGGCCAGCAACGGATTGTTGGCGTTGATGGTAAGCACCACGGCGTCCTTCACCACGGCAAAGGCGTTGGCGCCCTTGCCGAGCTCTTCGGGGTAAATTTCGCGCGACACCATCCCAATATCCACCACGCCGGCCAAAGCATCGGTCATCCCCTTTCCGGCGCCGCCGCCGGATATGTCGATTTTTACGTTGGGGTGCAGCTTTCTAAACTCCTCGCCCCACCGCACTGCCATCGGGTAAAGCGCAAAAGCGCCCGAAAGCTGAATGGAGCCGCTAAGCCCGCCCGCCGAATTTACTGCCGCCTTTTGCTTGCTCCTGTTAGCGCAGCTCACCAGCAAGGCAAGGCCGACCAGCAGCATAAAAATTTTTCTCATCGCTTCATTTTTTCTTGATTAATATTTTCCAGTAGTTGTCCACCCGCGTTTGCTCCTGCACCTCGTGCCCCTCATTCCTTACCGAGCCCGGAACGTTGTTTATCGGCTCCCCGTCATCAAGCCATATCTCCAGTATTTCCCCAGAGCGAAGCGCTGACAGCTGCATTTTGGTTTGAACAAAGTTCATCGGGCAGGCAACGCCGCGCAGATCTTTGAGCTTTGCGCTTTTTGCTTCCTGCAAAATTTCGTCCTGCTTTTTTTGCGGTTTTACTCCTTTAAACTGCAAAGAATCGTCCATATTTTGGTACAGCTCGATAATCCGGTCGGCCAGCGCGTTAATTTCGGCCTCGTAGGGGCTAAAATCGCGCTGCCTGTCATCCCGCGCCGCAGCCACAAGGCTTCGGTACGTGTCTTCTACAAAGCCGTATTCGATAAAGTTTTCTATAAACAGGTTGAAAACGTCGGCCGTTGTTTTGGGCTCGGCGCCTCGCGTAACCAAAAGCATCCGCGACGACGAGTAAATAATGCCGTACAGGAGCTCATTCCTTTTTTGCGCATCCTTTTCGGTGGCCAGCGCCAACCGGTACGATTTGATGTACCCTAAATCCAGCTCTATCATATCAAAGAGCCCCGCCGAACATTCCGCCGTACCTCTTCCCACAACGCTGAATACGCTCTCCGCGCCCCAGTCGAAGTAGTAATTTTTGTCATCGGCAAACAGCGGAATATTTTTATACTCCTCTATCAGCAGCTGCGCCAGCGTCCGCCCCTCGTGCCGCAGGTAGCTCGCCAGCGACGGATACTTACCCTTTACGCTTAGGTACGATTCCAGCAATCGCCGCGTAAATTGAGGAATATCTCTCGCGCTGATGCTTCCTGCGCTCTCCCCCAGACGAGGCTGCACATCTCGGCTTGCCGCAAGGTAAACCTGATACCCCGGATAGGTGCGCTCATTGCGCAACACCTTTCCGGAAAAGCCAATATCTGCCCACAGCTGCTGACCGCACGAGTTGGGGCAGCCCGAAATATGTATCCTTGCCCGGCTAAGGTCGTCCAAATCGAAGCTACTTTTCAGCAGCTCCCGGCGGATGGCGGTAGCCAACCCTTTCGACAGCCCAATGCCCAGACGGCACGTGTCGGCGCCGGTGCACGACACAATATTATTGACCAAAACGGGAGCATCCGCATCGGGGTTCACCGCTCGTATAGCCGCATACAGCTCGGGCAGCGCCGCATCGGGAATGTTGCGAAAGCGAATGCTTTGCGTGGTCGTAAACCGTAGCGTATGGCTGCCAAACCGACCCACAAAGCTCAGCAGGCGCTGAAGCCCCGACACAAGCGCTTCGTCGGTTAAGGAAATATTTCCCAGCAAAACCGGAAACAGAATGCTGCTATACCCCTCCTGTTTTTGGGGGGTTACGTACCTGTTTTTCCAACGATGGTAGCGCTCTGCATCTACTCTCGGCTTTCCCGGAGGATGGTAGGAGTACGGCGGGCGTTCGTTTTCCGTATCGCTTAGCGCAAAGGGCAAAGTCCTCTTTTTGGCTTCGCCGTAGTACTCCTTAATCAGCCGAACGGTTTCGGCTTCTCCCAGCTTGTAAAAGATAAACCGCAACCGGGCTTTATTTCTGTCCTTCCTGTTGCCGTGCTCGGAAAAAAACTTTTTGAGGGCTTCGGCCACGACAAAAAGCTCACCGGCCGGAACAAAATCAAACAGCTTCCACCCAACGGTAGGCTTTGCGCCCGCGCCACCGCCGGCATACACCAAAAATCCCTTCTCGCCATCCTTTATTTTGGCCACAAAGCCCACATCGTTGACCGCCGCATAGCCTACCTGCTTGTCGTCCGACGAAAAAGCGATTTTCATTTTACGGGGAAGAAAGTACGAATCCGCCTCTGCAATCAGCTTCGTGGTCAACGCCATGGCGTATGGGGTTGTGTCAAAAACCTCATCGGCAAGTAAGCCGCTGTCCTCCGATACCAAAATATTCCGCACGGTGTTTCCGCCGCCCCCTTTGGTGCTAAGCCCGGTGGTTTCCTTCAGCTCATAGAGAAGCGGCTCAATGCTGTCGAGCTTCAGATTTTGCACCTGTATCTCTTGGCGGGTTGTGATGTGCAGCAAATTCGAGCCGTATTTTTGGGCAATCGCTATCAGCTTCAGCAGCTGAGCGGGATAAATAACGCCGCCCGTCGTCCTGACGCGCGACATGTAAACCTCATCCTGCCGTTGCTCATATATCCCCATCGGCACGCGGTAGGCCTTGAACTGAACGGCCTCTACTTTTTTATCTCGGTAATCTTTTGCCAGGGAGGCAAAGGTGGCAATATCGTTGCCTAACGTTTCGGGCAGCTTATACATAGCATACAAATTTCGGTTGACGGTAGCACCTCTCCGGCTTAGCTGAACACCCCGGACAGGTACTGCTTTGTCAGCTCGTGCTTGGGAGCGTTAAACAATTCTTTGGCAGGCCCGCTTTCAACAACCTCGCCAAGGTAAATAAACACAACGTAGTCTGCAATGCGCAGGGCTTGCCGCAGCGTATGCGTAACCAGCACAACGCCGTATTTTTCTTTGAGCTTTACAAACAGATTTTCGATATGGCGGCTCGATATGGGGTCTAACGCCGAAGTGGACTCATCGCCCAAAATAAATTGCGGCTTTATAGCCAGCCCCCGTGCAAGGCACAGGCGCTGCTGCTGCCCGATGGATAGGCTCGACGCCGGAGCATGAAGCCTGTCTTTCACCTCATCCCACAGCCCTGCCGCCCGCAGGTTTTCCTCCACTATTTGCTTCAGCTGCTTTTTGTTGCGCACGCCGTGCAGCTTACAGCCAAAGGTGATATTATCAAAAATCGACATGGGGAGCGGTATCGGCCGCTGAGACAGCAAGCCCATTTTTCTTCGTATATGGGTCACCTCCACCCTTTTGCCGTAAATATTTTCGCCGTCAATGATGATTTCGCCGTTTACCTTTACCTTTTCGCTATCATCAATCAGGCGGTTTATCGTCTTAAGCAGCGTTGATTTTCCGCATCCGGACGGGCCGATGATGCAGGTTATCTTATTGTTTGGAATTTCCAAATCAATATTTTTCAGGATGTGGTTATTGCCGATGCTCACGTTAAGGTTGCTCACCTTAATTTCGGAACCCGGCTTTTTCCCCACCTTCAGCACCGGAGGCTTTCCCGTAGAAGTCGTTCCTGCAGCGGCGCTCCCTGCCGGATGGGCAAACATGCGCAAAATAGATGGCGTTGCAAACATAGCTTGTCTTTGTTTTTTTTTGATGACCGCACAAAAGTAGATACCTTCCGCCAGCCTCGCAATACCACATTCATGGTATATTTACGCAACGTTCATAACTTTTCCCAGCAGTGCATTTGATTTTCCTCGATTTGCCCTTGATTCCCCTCAATTTTCCCTTGCGCAATTCAAAGCTCAAAATTTCCAGCTCCCGCAGAGTTAGCTATGGTGTAGCAAACCTGCGCAATTTTTTTTGCTGATTTTATGCCAAAATCAATTGCCTCAACAACCTCATTTTCATCTAATTTATCAAACAAAACCACCTCAGTAGCCATGAAATACACCACCTATACCCAACCTCATTAACCTCATTGGACGATGCTGCGAGCGAACAATGAGGTAATGAGGTATTGTTCGCATCATATACTTTTGCTACTGAGGTGGTTTTGTTTGAGAAATGAGGTGAAAATGAGGTTTCCGCTACCTCATTTTTCAGCTCAATTTTCGGAAGAAAAATTTTGTACCTTCTGAACACTCTACCTGTTCGGGCTAATTCCGCCACGTCTCGGCAAAGCTCGAGCTTACACGAAAGGACGGACGCCAGCAGGAAAAGCTAAGGCAGAACCACGCGGAGCTAAGGCAACACCACGCGGAAGCCGACGGAGGGCTGGCGAAGGTTGATGCTGATGAAGGTGCGGTCGGCAACGCGGCAGCTGGTAGTGGTGTGTAACCAGCTGCCGCCGCGGGCAATGCGGTAAGAGTCGCTATAGCTACCAGAAGTACATTCAGGGTCTTTACCGCTGGGTAAGCTGGTGCTATAATAGTCCCTACACCACTCAAAAACGTTCCCGCTCATGTCGTGAATGCCTAACTCATTCCCATTAACTACCGGAGATAGAGCAACAGCTGAAGGCGCGGTCTTGCGCGTGCCTACCTTATGGGTTGTTTTCCCAGAGTTTTCGCTATACCAAGCCACGTGCCATACAGTGTCGCTCCCGCTGTACTTACAGCCACCATTACAGCTGGGCGCGGCATTGCCTCCGCGGGCAGCATACTCCCACTGAGCCTCCGTTGGCAACCGATAGTTCTTACCCGTACGCCTATTCAACGTATCTAGAAAAATCTTAACATCACCCCAGTTAACTTTCTCCACGGGACAGGTCTCGCAACTCGCGTGGCCGCTGGGACGTGACCCGGGCGTTGTGCCGTTGGGAGGAGTAGCCGGATAACTTCGCATTACCTTCGCCCACTCCGCCTGCGTTACCTCATACTTCCCTATCCAAAAATCCGACAAGATAACTCTGCTGCTGCCGCCCATCATATACTCGCCGCCCTTCACAAAAACCATCTCCGGCTCATAGGAGTAGCACTTGATGTAGTTGGAGGTCTTGCAGTTGCTGCTCTGAAGGCGACCTACAACCTCCCATGCCACCTTTGTCAGCTCCGCCATCGCCATCTTGCCAGCGCCGTCACGGCTGAAGTCAAAATCGGCAACGCATGAGCAACTGCTGTCGGCAACGTTTATGACCTGCGCCGAATACGCCTGCTTATCGTGCTTAAAGGAAAAAATTGGGTAGCCGTTGCCCGCTTTTGCCTCTACAAAGCATACCTGCGCCAGCTGCTGGTTGTTCGCCCATTCGCGAAGCTCGCAGAGGTTTATCTCGCCGGAGGTCCGCCGTAGCGCCTTGAGCTTGTTCTGAACAAACTTCTCCCGCGTTACCGGCACGAGGTTGGGGTTGCCGCGCTTGAGCTCCTCGCCCACTATGTGCGCAAGTACATCGCCAAACATCCAATTGTCCACCCCTACCACCAGCACCGCCAGCGGCTCTCTGGCGCCCTGCGCCTGCGCCGCTAGGAGCAGCAGCGAGAGTAAAGAAATCAGCATTTTTTTCATCGTCTTCATCATCATTTTTTTGTTGTTGTTTTCATTTTTTAACTAATTAATAATTTTGTGAATTGTGATTTTTGTAAAGTCATTCCCTAGCGTCATTCGCTCCCTGCCGTTGCTCTTTGCCGTCATTCGCAGCCGTCATTCCGAGCGAAGCGAGGAACCTCCCCGCATCCCTCCTGCCCCTTGCGGCGATGGGCTGCGACGGGCGCGGCAAGCTGCGGTGGTCTGCGGGGAGATTCCTCCGCTCCGCGCGCTCGTGCCTCGCGCGCTCCGGTCGGAATGACGGCTGCGAACGGGGTAACGATGGCTGCGAATGGGGTAATGACGATAGGGGGCGACGAAAAAATCGCACCATGCAAAAAAAACATGGTGCGGTGATGTATGAAATTTGAAAAATATTTTGTGTAACACGCGCACGCGTAGGGGCAAAAAATTTTTTGCCCTAACTAAGCTGCGTGTGTGTGTGTGTGTGTGTGTGTGTGTGTGCTCCTGACTTTGTCAATGCGACACCCTAAATGGATTTCCAAAAATTCTCATCGTATAGTTTGGCTATGGTTTGGTGTTTTTTCGTCAAGATCATTGTCTTTGTTATGGTTTCATTGCTTA
>JAISLN010000064.1 GCA_031290835.1 Prevotellaceae bacterium | reverse complement strand
AATTTAGAATTCAAAATTTCTCTCAGTCCAGCCCGATATTCAACCCCAAGCCTCTCAGCTCGTGCAGAAGCACGTTGAGCGATTCGGGCAAGCCGGGCGTGGGCATTGGGTCGCCTTTTACAATGGTTTCGTACGTTTTGGCTCTGCCCACCACGTCGTCGGATTTCACGGTAAGGATTTCCTGCAAAATGTTGGCGGCGCCGAATGCTTCGAGCGCCCACACCTCCATTTCGCCGAAGCGCTGACCGCCAAACTGCGCCTTACCGCCCAGCGGCTGCTGCGTGATAAGCGAATACGGCCCTATGGAGCGTGCGTGCATCTTGTCGTCCACCATGTGCCCCAGCTTAATCATGTAGATAACGCCTACGGTGGCCGGCTGGTCAAATCTTTCGCCGGTGCCGCCGTCGCGCAGGTAGGTTTTGCCAAAGCGCGGAATACCTGCCTTTTCGGTATATTCGGTCAGGTGCTCCAGCTGCGCTCCGTCAAAGATGGGCGTTGCAAATTTTACCCCCATTTGCTTGCCTGCCCAGCCCAGCACGGTTTCGTATATCTGCCCGAGGTTCATACGTGAGGGCACGCCCAGCGGGTTAAGCACAATATCCACAATGGTGCCGTCCTCAAGGAACGGCATGTCTTCGTCGCGCACCACGCGGGCTACGATACCCTTGTTGCCGTGCCGGCCTGCCATTTTATCGCCCACCGTGATCTTGCGCTTTTTGGCAATGTACACCTTTGCCATTTGCACAATACCGCTCGGCAGCTCGTCGCCAATGGTAAGGTTGTACTTTTTGCGCTTTATGGCCGCGTCCAGCTCCTTGTACTTTATCATGTAGTTGTTGACGAGCTTGCGTATCAGGAGGTTTTTGTCCTTATCCGTAGTCCACTTGGTGGCGTTGATGTTGGTGTAATCCAAATCCATGAGGAGGCGCTGCGTAAACTTAACGCCTTTTGCCACCACCTCTGCGCCAAAGTAGTCCTGCACGCCCTGCGAAATTTTTCCGTTCACCAGCGTAAAGAGCTTCTCCACTAGGCACGTTTTCAGCTCCTGCGCCTTTTCCTCCATTTCGTTGTCAAACTTTTGCATCAGCTGCTTTTCGTTTGTTTTGGATTTTTTATCCTCTTTGATAACGCGCGAAAAGAGCTTTTTGTCCACCACCGTTCCGTAGAGCGAGGGGGAAGCCTTTAGCGAAGCGTCTTTCACGTCGCCGGCCTTGTCGCCAAAGATGGCGCGCAGCAACTTTTCTTCGGGCGAGGGGTCGCTTTCTCCTTTCGGCGTGATTTTTCCGATAAGGATATCGCCGGGAACAACCGTTGCGCCGATACGGATAAGCCCGTTTTCGTCGAGGTTGCGCGTTGCCTCCTCGCTCACGTTGGGAATATCGGAGGTCAGCTCCTCCATGCCCCGCTTGGTGTCGCGCACCTCCATGATGTGCTCGTCAATGTGGATGGAGGTAAAAATATCCTCGCGCACCAGCCTTTCCGAAAGCACAATGGCATCCTCAAAGTTGTAGCCTTTCCAAGGCATGAAAGCCACCTTCAGGTTGCGCCCCAGCGCCAGCTCTCCGCCCTGCGTAGAGTACCCTTCGGTCATCAGCTGGCCTTTGGTTACCCGCTGCCCCTTCACTACCACCGGCCGCAGGTTGATGCAGGTACTTTGGTTGGTTTTTTGGTACTTGGTAATTTTATATACCACCAAGTCGGAGTCAAAGGATACAAATCTTTCTTCGTCGGTGTAGTCGTACCTCACGTGAATTTCGCGAGAATCTACGTACTCCACCACGCCGTCGCGCTCGGCCATGAGCTGCGTGCGGCTGTCGCGCACCACCTCGCCTTCGAGCCCCGTGCCCACAATGGGCGCTTCGGGGCGAATGAGCGGCACAGCCTGCCGCATCATGTTTGCCCCCATGAGGGCGCGGTTGGCGTCGTCATTCTCAAGGAAGGGAATAAGCGACGCCGCGATGGAGGCTATTTGGTTGGGGGCTACGTCCATCAGCTCTATTTTATCCGGCTCCGTTACCGGATAGTCGGCTTCCAGACGGCATTTGATGCGGATGTCCGAAAATTTGCCCTTGGCGTCAATGGCAGAGTTTGCCTGCGCAATAATCTTGTTCTCCTCCTCCTCTGCGCTCATGTAAACCACCTCGTCGTTGGCGAGGTTTACCTTGCCGTTGGCAACCTTGCGGTAGGGCGTTTCGATAAAGCCCAGCTTGTTTATCCGGGCGTAAACGCACAGCGACGATATTAGCCCGATATTCGGGCCTTCGGGTGTTTCAATGGGGCACAATCGCCCGTAGTGCGTGTAGTGCACGTCGCGCACCTCAAAGCCCGCACGCTCGCGGCTCAAGCCTCCGGGACCCAGCGCCGACAGACGGCGCTTGTGCGTAACCTCCGTGAGCAGGTTGGTCTGATCCATGAACTGCGAGAGCTGATTGGTGCCAAAAAACGAGTTGATAACCGACGACAAGGTTTTTGCGTTGATGAGGTCAATCGGCGTAAACACTTCGTTGTCGCGCACGTTCATGCGCTCGCGAATAGTCCGCGCCATGCGCGCCAAGCCCACGCTGAACTGGTTGGCAAGCTGCTCGCCCACCGTGCGCACGCGCCGGTTGCTCAGGTGGTCAATATCGTCCACATCGGCTTTGGAGTTGATGAGCTGAATGAGATGCCGGATAATGGCAATCATGTCATCCTTTGTCAGCACGCGGGTATCGGTCGGAATGTTCAGGCTCAGCTTGGTGTTGATGCGGTAGCGCCCCACATCGCCCAAGTCGTAGCGCTTGTCGGAGAAAAAGAGCTTGTCGATAACGTCACGCGCCGTAGCCTCGTCGGGCGGCTCGGAGTTGCGCAGCTGACGGTAAATGTACACCACTGCCTCCTTTTCCGAGTTGCAGGGGTCTTTTTGCATCGTATTGAGAATGATGGAAAATTCCGAAGCATTTTGCCCCTCCTTGTGGAGCAAAATAGACTTGGCGTCCGACTCAAGGATGGGATCAATGTGCTCCTTGTCAAGCACCACCTCGCGGTCAATCACCACCTCGTTGCGCTCAATAGAAACCACCTCGCCCGTATCCTCATCTACAAAATCTTCTATCCACGATTTGAGCACGCGGGCAGCCAAGCGGCGGCCAATGTACTTGTTTAGCGTTGCCTTGGAAACCTTCACCTCGTCAGCCAGCCCAAATATTTCCAGAATATCCTTGTCCGATTCGTAGCCTATTGCGCGCAGCAGCGTAGTTACGGGCAGCTTCTTTTTGCGGTCGATGTAGGCGTACATAACGTTGTTGATATCGGTGGCAAACTCAATCCACGACCCCTTGAAGGGAATAATCCGCGCCGAGTAGAGCTTGGTACCGTTAGCGTGCGTGCTTTGCCCGAAAAATACGCCCGGCGAGCGGTGAAGCTGCGATACCACCACGCGCTCGGCGCCGTTGATAACGAACGTGCCGCGCGGCGTCATGTAGGGCACCGTGCCCAAGTAAACGTCTTGCAGCACGGTATCGAAGTCTTCGTGCTCGGGGTCGGTGCAGTAGAGCTTGAGCTTTGCCTTGAGCGGAACGCTGTACGTAAGCCCGCGCTCCAAGCACTCGTCGATGCTGTAGCGTGGAGGGTCGATGAAATAGTCAACAAACTCCAGCACAAAGTTGTTGCGGGTATCGGTAATGGGAAAATTTTCTTGAAAGACCTTAAAGAGGCCTTCATTTTTTCGGTTTTCAGGAGTTGTTTCAAGCTGAAAAAAATCTTGAAACGATTTCAGCTGTACCTCCAAAAAATCGGGATGTTCAAATTTATTTTTAATGGTGGCGAAGCTGATGCGCTCGTTTGCATTAGTGTGTGAGGGCATGTCTGTATATTTTGTAAGATAAGATGTTGAACGCTAAAACTACTCATGTAAACAGCAATAGGCTTAGAACTTCATGTAGATGAAGTTCTAAACCTAATCAATTGATGGTGAGCGAAGTGCTATTTTACTTCTACTTCGGCGCCTACCTCTTCGAGCTGCTTTTTAATAGCTTCGGCTTCGGCCTTTGCCACTTTTTCTTTTACAGCTTTCGGAGCGGCGTCAACCAATTCTTTAGCCTCCTTCAGGCCGAGGGCGGTAAGCTCTTTTACCACCTTCACCACCTGCAGCTTGTTGCCGCCGGCGCTTTTTAGGATTACGTCAAATTCGGTTTGCTCTACGGCAGCCGCGGCAGCGCCGCCGCCGGCAGCAGGAGCGGCCACCGCCACAGCGGCGGCAGCAGGCTCAATGCCATACTCTTCCTTCAAAATCTTTGCGAGTTCGCTTACTTCTTTTACGGTAAGGTTTACCAATTCTTCAGCTAATTTTTTTACGTCAGCCATTTTTTTATATTTTTTAAGTGTTAGTTTTACTAAAAAAAATGCTACCCTATTTACCATGTGTGCCGGGCAGACGGTGGCGTGTTACTTTTTTTCGACAGTGCAGAGCTGCTAAGCGGCGCGCGTTTCGAGCGTTTTTACAAGCCCCGATAGCGTATGCCCGCCCGATTGCAGCGCAGAAACAACATTCTTGACAGGCGATTGCAGCAGAGCAACAACGTCTGCAATGAGCTCTGTGCGGCTCTTGATGTTCACCAGCTCATCAAGCAGCTGGTCGCCTATGTAGAGCGACTCCTGCACGTAAGCGGCTTTGAGCACGGGCTTGTCGCCGGTAGCGCGAAATTCTTTGATAAGCTTCGCCGGAGTGTTTGCCTCTTCGGTAAACATGACCGACGTGGAGCCTGCAAGAACGCTAAAAATATCAGCTTCGGCAAAGCTGATTTTCTCCAGCGCTTTTTGCAGCAAAGTATTTTTTACTACCACCAACTTTATCCGCTTTTCAAAGCACTTTCTCCTCAACTCGGTCGTTTTCTCCGCGTTGAGCGTCGAAATGTCCGTGAGGTAAAAGTGCGGCGTCTCCTTGAGCTGCTCGGCTAACCTGTCGATAATAACGGTTTTTTCTTCTTTTCTCATAATGAATTTTTGCTATTACGATTTCAGGTCTTCAACCGACTTGGGGTCAATTGCCAAGCCGGGACTCATGGTAGATGAAATGGTGATGCCTCTGAGGTAAGTTCCCTTGGCGGCAGAAGGCTTGAGCTTCACAATGGTGTGAATAAGCTCCTTGGCGTTCTCGGCTATTTTGTCGGCTTCAAACGAAACCTTTCCGATAGCCGCATGAACGATGCCGGTTTTATCAACCTTAAAGTCAATTTTGCCGGCTTTTACTTCCTGCACTGCCTTGCCCACCTCCATGGTTACCGTACCGGTTTTTGGGTTGGGCATCAAGCCGCGAGGCCCGAGTACCTTACCTAATGCTCCGATTTTAGCCATTACGCTGGGCATGGTTATTATCACGTCAACATCTGTCCACCCACCTTTGATTTTTTCGATATAGTCGTCCAATCCAACGTAGTCGGCGCCGGCAGCTTGCGCTTCGGCTTCCTTGTCGGGCGGGCACAGCACCAGCACGCGCACGTTTTTACCCGTGCCGTGCGGCAGCGCTACCACGCCGCGCACCATCTGGTTGGATTTTTTTGGGTCAACGCCAAGGCGCACAGCAATATCGACCGAAGCATCAAACTTTGTAAAGGAAATATCCTTTAACTGCTTAGCCGCTTCGGCGAGCTTGTACTGCTTGCCCGGTTCAACCTTTGCTAAAACAACCTTTCTATTTTTTGTAGGCTTCATTTCTCAAAAGAAATTTTTTTGATTTACACATTGGCGGGAAATTCGCCCTTCACCTCGATACCCATGCTCCGCGCCGTTCCGGCAACCATGCTCATAGCCGACTTTACCGTGAAGGCGTTCAAGTCCGGCATTTTGCTTTCGGCAATTGCCTGTACCTGATCCCACGTAACGCTGGCTACTTTTTTGCGGTTGGGCTCGGCTGAGCCGCCTTTTTTCAGATCCAGCTTGGTTACTTCCTTGAGCTGAACAGCCACGGGAGGTTGCTTGACGATAAAGTCAAACGACTTGTCCTTGTAAACAGTGATGACCACCGGAAGCACCTTACCGGCGCGATCCTGTGTTCTGCCATTGAACTGCTTACAAAAATCCATGATGTTCACGCCCTTGGAGCCAAGCGCAGGACCTACGGGAGGCGAAGGGTTGGCTGCCCCACCTTTAATCTGTAGCTTGATAAAACCTGCTACTTCTTTTGCCATTTTAATCCGTTTTTAAAGTTTTGTTTGCGTGTCCCGCTCACCCCTATTGGAAGCTGAGGTAAACGGGCTATTTCAAATGTGCGTAACATTCTGTAATTTAGAGTTTGGCGGTCGGATTGTGAGGTTTGAATTACATATACAAAACCTTACGCTGCCCTTCCCTGCCAAGCTATTCTTTTTCTACCTGCAAGAAGCTAAGCTCCAGCGGGCTTTTGCGGCCAAATATTTTGACCATCACCTTCAGCTTCTTCTTCTCCTCGTTTATTTCTTCAATGGTTCCGGAGAATGTGTTGAATGGCCCATCAATCACTTTCACAGCGTCCCCCACGTAGAAAGGCGTGGTGATTTGCTCTTCTTTGTCCTGAATTTCATCTACGCTTCCCAGCATACGGCTTACCTCGCTGGGGCGCAGCGGTATCACCGTACCTTTTTTGGAGCCGTCGCCCAAAAAGCCAATCACGTTGGGAATATCCAGCAGGATATGCTGAATTTCGGCCGTCAGTACCATTTCTACAAATACGTACCCCGGAAAAAGGACTCTATCTTTACTTACCTTTTTGCCGCTGCGTATCTGGTACACTTTTTCGACGGGTATGAGCACCTGAGCGATTGAATCCTCAAGCCTCAGCCTTCGTACTTCGTTGTCGATGCACTCCTTCGCCTTCTTTTCCTTTCCGCCTATGGCGCGCAGTACATACCACTTTTTTTTTGAATTTTCGCCTTCGGTCATCGCTATTTTTTATTAGTAAAGAATGCTGTAAATGCCCTCCATGCCGTGCTGGAACACGAAGTCCATGGCGAAAATAACCAGCGCAAACAGAAGCGAGGCTATCATTACCAGCGCAGCGCTCGACTGCAAGCTGCTCCACGTAGGCCACGTTACCTTGTTCACCAATTCGTTGTACGATTCCTTGATGTAGTTGATCATAGCGGTTTTGATTTATGCTGTTTTTTTTCTTTGGCAGGGGCAGAGAGAATCGAACTCCCACCAAAGGTTTTGGAGACCTTCGTTCTGCCATTAAACTATGCCCCTGTGTATTTGCCATAAAATAGTTAGCCCCTACTCGGAGGAGCTAACTATTCGATTTTACCTTACAATTCGGCAAACCAACAATTACTCCAAAATTTTGGTAATCTGACCTGCCCCTACGGTACGTCCGCCCTCGCGGATAGCGAAGCGCAGCCCTTCGTGCATGGCCACCGGAGTAATCAGCGTAACGTTGATGGTAACGTTGTCGCCGGGCATCACCATTTCTACGCCTTCCGGCAAATCAACTTCGCCGGTTACGTCGAGCGTGCGGAGGTAGAACTGCGGCCTATACTTGTTGTGGAAAGGAGTGTGGCGTCCGCCCTCCTCTTTCTTCAGCACGTAAATTTCGGCGGCAAAGCGGGTGTGAGGCGTTACCGAGCTGGGCTTGGCAATCACCATACCGCGACGGATTTCCTTCTTGTCGATACCGCGAAGAAGCAGCCCTACGTTGTCGCCCGCTTCGCCCCTGTCGAGGATTTTGCGGAACATTTCAACGCCGGTTACCACGCTCTTTTTCGGCTTTTCGCCAAGACCAATGATTTCAACCTCATTGTTCACCTCAATAACGCCGGTTTCGATGCGCCCTGTTGCAACCGTACCGCGTCCGGTAATGGAGAATACGTCTTCAACAGGCATCAAGAAAGGCTTTTCAATGTCGCGGGGAGGAACGGGGATGTAGCTATCTACGGCATCCATCAGCTCCACTACTTTGGCTTCCCACTTGGGGTCGCCGTTGAGGGCGCCGAGGGCAGAGCCGCGAATGATGGGCGCCGAATCGCCGTCGTACTTGTAGAAGGTGAGCAGCTCGCGCAGCTCCATTTCTACGAGGTCGAGCATTTCGGGGTCGTCCACGAGGTCAACCTTGTTCATAAACACCAGCACCTTGGGAACGTTTACCTGGCACGCCAGCAGGATGTGCTCGCGCGTTTGGGGCATTGGCCCGTCGGTGGCGGCGCAAACGAGGATAGCGCCGTCCATCTGCGCAGCGCCGGTAACCATGTTCTTCACGTAGTCGGCGTGACCGGGACAGTCCACGTGCGCGTAGTGACGATTTTTGGTTTGGTACTCCACGTGCGCCGTGTTGATGGTGATACCGCGCTCTTTTTCTTCGGGAGCGTTGTCGATAGATGCGAAGTCGCGAATTTCCGACAAGCCCTGCTTAGCCAAAACCATGGTGATAGCTGCCGTGAGCGTAGTTTTACCGTGGTCAACGTGCCCAATCGTACCGATGTTCACGTGGGGCTTCGTTTTTTCAAATTTTTCTTTTGCCATAGCTGTAAATGTTTAGTTATTAATTTATTTTATTGATCTTAAATTTATTAGCGTGCTTACTTACTCAAAAAAGAGAGCTGATGATGAGGCTTGAACTCATGACCTCTTCCTTACCAAGGAAGTGCTCTACCACTGAGCTACATCAGCATTGGAGCGGAAGACGAGGCTCGAACTCGCGACCCTCAGCTTGGAAGGCTGATGCTCTACCAACTGAGCTACTTCCGCATTTTTTTACCGCAGCGGTAGAGCGCAGGTGAAAATCGTTATGCTCATTGCCCACTACTTGCCTGTGGGGGGAGGAGGATTCGAACCTCCGAAGTCGTAAGACAACAGATTTACAGTCTGTCCCATTTGACCGCTCTGGTATCCCCCCTAACAAAAACTACACAACCAAAAAGAACAGAGCCGATGGAGGGATTCGAACCCACGACCAGCTGATTACAAATCAGCTGCTCTGGCCAACTGAGCTACATCGGCATGCGTATTTATAGCCGTTTTTATCCCACCAAAAAGGGTACAAATGTAGCGCTTTTTATCGAAGTAGCAAATTTTTTTCTTGTTTTTTTGTGAAAAATATGTGGCTGGCAGTGATAAAAAAATTTTCTCGCTCCTTTTTTATTTTATAATATATTAATTACCAATATTTTCGCTCACGCTCAATGCCGTTGAAAAATTAACCGGCTCAGCTCGAAAATTGTACCAACAAATTTCTGTAAGCCGAAAAAATCTTGGATTTGGACACAAATCCAACGTAAACATTTTCGCTGCTCACCACAGGCAGATTCCACGATCCGGATTTTTCAAACTTCTCCAGCACCATTTCCATGCTTTCATTTTCCATCACTACGTCGGGCGGCGAGCTCATGTAGTCCTCCACAGTAGCAGTCTGGTAAAGGCTGGGGTTGAACATTTCCTTGCGCATATCGTCGAGCAGGACAATGCCCATGAGTCGTCCGCCGTCGTCGATAACGGGAAAGGCGTTGCGCTTGGACTTTGCGACCACGTGCACCAGCTCTCCCAGCGTTGCGCCTATGTGCACGGGGTTGAAATCTTGCTCTACCAGCTCGTCGGTGCGCAGGAGGGTAAGCACCGCCTTGTCCTTGTTCTGCGTGCGCAAATCGCCCGTTTGCGCCAGCCGCTTGGTGTATATGGAGTGCGGCTCAAAGTAGCAGATGATGGCGTAGGCGGTAATGGAGGTGAGCATGAGGGGCAGGAGCAGGGCGTATCCGCCGGTGATTTCGGCAATGAGAAATATGGCGGTGAGGGGCGAGTGCATCACCGCGGCCATAAGCCCCCCCATGCCGACAAGGGTGAAGTTGGCTTCGGGCAGGTGGGCGGGATGGCTGAAAAAGTTGACCAGCTTTGCCACAAAAAATCCGCAAATGCCGCCCAAAAACAGCGTGGGGCCAAACGTTCCGCCAACACCGCCGCCGCTATTGGTGGCGGACATGGCCACCACCTTGAACACCAGCACCAGCAAGAGGTAAACAAAAATAAACCACACGGAATTTTTTACGGAATCCGGGAAAATAGAGCTGTGAAGAATGGCGTCGGAGTCGCCGTTGAGCAGCGAGGTGAGCACGCCGTAGCCTTCGCCGTAGAGGGGCGGAAAGATGAAAATAAGAATGCCCAAGATGCTTCCCCCTGCGAGCAGCTTGCTCCACCTACTTTTGAGCCTTTTGAACTTGCTCTCGATAAAAAGCGTGCCGCGCGTGAAGTACAAGCCCACCATGCCGCAAAAAATGCCCAGCAGCACGTAGTACGGCAGGTTGTTCAGCGCAAATGGCTGGATGGCGTTGGTAAACTCTACGTCGGCGCCGAGCAGGAAGTAGGACGCCAGCGTTGCCGCCACCGCCGAAATGAGCAGCGGCACAATGGACGAGAGCGTGATGTCTATCATGAGCACCTCGAGCGTGAAAATAACGCCCGCCAGCGGCGCCTTGAAGATGCCGCCGATAGCGCCGGCAGCGCCGCACGCCAGCAGCAGCGTAATATTCTTGTAGTTGAGCCGAAGTATTTGCCCAATGCTGGAGCCGATGGCCGAGCCGGTGAGCACAATAGGCGCCTCCGCCCCCACCGAGCCGCCAAACCCAATGGTCATGGAGCTGGCAATGATGGAGGTGTAGGTGTTGTGCTTGGGCAGCCTCGAATCCTTGCGCGAAATGGCGTAAAGCACGCGCGTTACGCCGTGGCTGATGTTATCCTTCACTACATACTTGACAAAAAGTACGGTGAGTAGCATCCCCAAAGCCGGGTAGGCAAAGTAGAGCAGGTTGGTACCATCTATTTTGCCAATCAGCCCAACGAGGTTGTGCTGCACAAAGTGCACGGTGTTCTTGAGCAGCACGGCGGCCAAACCGCTCAGCAGCCCCGTAATGACGCTTAGCACAAGCATCAGCCGGCGCTCGTTGACGCGCTTGACGCGGGTGGTAAGGTACCTGACTAAAAGTTGAGTACGTGGCATAGCTTGAAAAAAGAAGCGCAAACTTACGGGAAATTTACGAATTTTACAAGTAGGCACAACGAAAATTCGCGGACGTATTTTCTACCGAGAGATGCATTCCTACGGAATGCGGTTAGCTGATGGTTACCGTATTTTCTACCGAGAGATGCATTCCTACGGAATGCGGTTGGCTGATGGTTACCGTATTTTCTACCAAGAGAATCCCTACGGGTAGGGTGTTCAGACCTGCGTAATTTTTTTTGCTGATTTGTGCCGAAATCAATTGGTTTAGCAACCTCATTTTCACCTAATTCAGCAAACAAAAACAACCTCAGTAGCCATGGAATACGCCACCTGCAACCCAACCTCATTAACCTCATTAACCTCTGTAGAGCGATGCTGCGAGCGAACAATGAGGTAATGAGGTATTGCTCGCATCATATACTTTTGCTAATGAGGTGGTTTTGTTTGAAAAATTAGGTAAAAATGAGGTTTTTCTCTACCTCCTTTTTCAGCTCAATTTCCGGAAGAAAAATTACGCAGGTCTGCACACCCTACCCTACGGGTAGGGTGTGCAGACCTGCGTAATTTTTTCTGCGATTTTTGACGAAATAAATTACCTCAACAACCTTATTTTCATATTTTTCCGAAATAGTCTTCGGAAGAAAAATTTCGTACCTTTTGAACATCCTACCTACGGGATGCAAAGACGCTGAGTAAGTTAGCCAACCTTCTTTTCTTAACTAAATGGCATTGGGTCAACGATCTGCGGGTATGAAAATTAAGCCCTTGCAGGGCTGCAAGATACGGCGAAAAACCGTTTTTTCCAAAAAAAATCCTACCGCCTGCGGCGGTAGGATTTTGGCCTCGCTTTGCCGAGACGTGGCGAAGCGAAGCCAATCCGGAAAAATATAATATTATACAATGTATGACACTACCCACGAAAGGACGAATTCCAGCAGGGTAACTAAGGCAACAAAACCACGCGGAAGCCAACGTTGGCGTTGCGGTCGCCGGTGTAGTAGGGTTTGCTGCGGTCGGCAACGCTGACCGCGCTGTAGCCCCAGCTGCCGCCGCGCATAACGCGGCGAGATCCCGATGAAGCGCCCGTAGGATTATTACCGCTCGGTAAGCTAGAGTCATACCAATCATTACACCACTCATAAATGTTCCCGCTCATGTCGTGAATCCCTAACTCATTCCCTGCCTTTTTACCCACCTCGTGAGATTTACTACCGCTGTTGTAACTATACCACGCAACATCCCCTACCGTGTTGCTCCCGCTGTACGTGTAGCCGTGAGTTGAGGCTCCCCCGCGAGCCGCATACTCCCACTGAGCCTCCGTTGGCAACGCATAAGTATTACCCGTACGCTTTTTTAGCGCCGTAACAAACGCCAAAGCCTCCGGATGCGTTACGTTGTAGGCCGGATAGCTGTCCCCTAACCCCTTGGACTCCGAAAAGGTAACATCCGGTGTGTTCCCCATCACCGCTTTCCACTCCGCCTGAGTTACCTCATACTTCCCTATCCAAAAATCAGTCAACGTAACGCTGCTGCTCCCCCCCATATTATACGTGCCGCCCTCCACAAAAACCATCTCCGGATCAAACGGATGGCACTTAATGCGAGTGGAAAACTGGCAGCTGCTGCTCTGAAGCCTCCCTACAACCTCCCACGCCACCTTCGTCAGCTCGACAGAGCTCATCTCGCCATCGCCGCCACGGTTGAAATCAAAAGCGGCAACGCATGATTTACTGTTACCGGCAACGTCTATGAGCTGCGCCGAATACGCCTGCTGAGCGTGCGTAAAGGAAAATGTGCCGTTGCTGCCGCCCGCTTTTGCCTCTACAAAGCATACCTGCGACAGCTGCTGGTTGTTTGCCCAAACGCGAAGCTCGCAGAGGTTTATCTCGCCGGTTGCCCGCCGTAGCTCCTTGAGCTTGTTCTGCACAAACTTTTCGCGCGTTACCGGCACGAGGTTGGGGTTGCCGCGCTTGAGCTCCTCGCCCACGATGTGCGCAATCACATCCCCAAACATCCAATTGTCCAC
>JAISLN010000063.1 GCA_031290835.1 Prevotellaceae bacterium | reverse complement strand
CCCTACAAGGATAGCGACGCCGACGGCATGCCCGACGAGTGGGAAAAGAAGCACGGCCTTAACCCCAACGACGCCTCCGACGCCGTGAAGGACATGACCGGCGACGGATACACCAACATCGAAAAGTACATCAACGGAAATTTTGAATTTTAAATTCTAAATTTTGAATTGGGCTAACGCACATAGGTGGGTATGCATATAGAAAAAAACGCTCAAAACATCATCAAATATAGCATAAATTGAAATAATATCTAATAATTAACATAAATAAAAAAGCATAGCTTCGTAAGAAAAATGCTTTTAATTTTCACCAATAACAAACAATTAACAAACCCAAAAATCAGAAAAATGAAAACAAAAAATCTCAAAAGAATGGCAGTAACAGCAACAGTTGCTGTGGCTGCGGCTGCGTTTACTCAAAAGGTGAGCGCTGCGCCGGTAGAAAGGTTGATCATTGAGGAGGACTTTACAACATGGCAAATGTCCGATACCTCATGCACAACCTGTAAGTGCGACAACAACGTTGGCGACGACAAAAACACTTGCAGGATAAATCCGGGCAATAGGCAAACCGGGCCGAGTACTAACACCAACTACGCGGAGGCGTATGAAATGTTGCCACCAAACACGTATGAGTGTCTTGATGAAAGCAAGAGTTTTACCTACAAAAATGTAGGGGGCTTGAGCGGGACGGTTCCCGTTACGCTCGTGAATATTTTTGTAAACCCGCTCTACGGCTCGCGCACCTACCAGCGGGGCGGTACGCAGCTGCCGGGCGACAAGGGCTACCTCTCGTTTAGCCGGAGAAGTACTAAGGCAGATGGCACCGAGAGTGGTAAAACCGAAGTTACTACACAAACGCCTTTTGGTACGGATATTTTTAACCTGGCAGGCTACCTCTACACCGGTAGTATTCCCGCCAAGGTTACCCGCGTAGAGCTGATGCTTTCGTCGGACAACCTTTACAAGCGGGGAATTTCGGTGGTAGCAAGGGCTGCCGACGAAGTTACGCGCTACGATGTTGCCATACAGCAAGGGCTCGGATATGGGGCAAATTGGGTGAGCATAGATAACATTGATAAAAGTAACGTAGAGCTGCAATTTGGACCGGCTCTTTCGTTGTCAGACGGCAGCAACAATAGTGTAGTCCTTCCTACGGATTATACGGCGAATGAAGCCAAAGGAAATGACCGCATACACATACACGCCGTGCGCATCTACGCAGAGGTAGAGGTAGAGAATGTTACGGTAACCGTTCCGAGCGCTGCAGGTGGCAGCGTTACGGGAGCAGGCAGCATTGCGCCGGGCGCATCCGCCAATCTTACGGCAACTGCAAATGGCGGGTACAAGTTTATGGGGTGGCAGCTCAACGGCAGCAAGGAAATATTCAGCATCGAAAATCCCTTGGCCTACAAAGCTGTGGAGGATGTTACCATTACGCCGGTATTTGGTCAGGATGGAGGAAGCGTTTCGGTTGAAAAAGCGGTGATTGACGAAACCTTTGCCGATTGGCCCGCGCTGCTGGGAAGTGGTGCTAACCCTAACGAAACAAATAACAGACCAAGTGCATACACTTACACAGGTGAGCATAAAATTGCGCTACGTACAGGCAAAACGCCCTCCGATAGCGGAGCGGTAAGCATAAAGAATGGAGCGGTAATTCCCCAGTATGGGCTTGTTGGCTCTAATGAGTACAAAGGACTTCTTGCTTTTCAATCGGCTAATAACAACGAACTTACGGTTGATTTTCCAAAGGTAACAGAACCTACCACAAGGTTAGAAGTTTTAGTGAGCGCCACTGGTAATAACAGAAGAGGAACGCGGATTAACGTAACGAACAGCACGGACACTATTAATTACTATGCAATAGGAGTAGAGCCAATAGCTCGCAAAGTTACACTACCCTTGAATAACGCTTCCGACGTAACGGTAAAAATGGGCTGCGTTGGGAATACAGATTATGATAGCATTCTTTCTGCAAATGGCAAAAATGCAACAAAAATTTATGGTATCAAGCTGTACGCGATGGTAGATTTGCCCGTAAAAGACTACCGTAAGGTTACAATAGCTCAACCCGCCGGCGTTAAGGTATCGGCGCTTCAAACCTTGCCGTCGGCAGGCGCCAACGCCTACGGCGTGCTGGATGGCGACGCCATTTCGCTCCTGGCGGAGCCTGAGTTTGGGTACTCGGTAACGGGGTGGAAAGTAAATGGTGCAGATCAGCAGGGCAGCAACGCCAACGTATTTGCCTATAAACCTGCCGCCGACGTTACAATAACGCCTGTGCTGCAGGAGGCAACAAGGAAGCAGCTCACCGTAAAGGCGTCAGCAGGCGGCGCCATAAATCTTTCGCCGCTGCCGCTTGATACGGTTTCGGCGCCGGAGGCGGATAGCGCCGTTTATGAATACTTTGAGAATACAGAGGTAACCGTTTCGCTAACGCCGGACTACGGCTTTGTGCTGGATAGCTGGGGTACAACCGATACGGCTCCGGCAACGGCTGCCGCTATGTTTAAGCTGAAAATAGTCAGAAATTATACGGTAGAGCCCAATTTTAAGGCCAACGCCGATACCGTTACCGTATGGATTGCCCAGTCCGCAGGGCTTGGGGCAGTCGAAACAGACAAGGATAGCTGGGGAGAAGACAAGACCTCCAAGGCAGACACCGTAGGGTATAAATTCCCCAAGAACGAAACGATAAAATTCTCGGCATACCCTGCCTACGGCTACAAGTATAGCACCACCAACGTTTGGTATGACGGAGAAACAGGGAAGGGCTCCAGCACGGAATACAGCGTGAAGCTGAACGACAACAAAACGCTCCATACGACATTTGCCGAGCAGACCACCACCTACAAGGTTTACGCTTTGCCGGCAGAGCATGGCAGCGTCAAAATTACCAGCGTATTTTACGCCGTGGGCGCCGATAAAGAGAGAAAAGTAATTTTGGCGGTAGATTCGGCAGAAATGGCGGTATATTCGGGCTTTAGCGTTGAGCTTACGTCAACGCCGGCCGAGGGCTACGCTTTTAGCTTATGGCAAACCGGCTATGGAGCAGATAAGGCTTCGGCCGAAGCAAGCTTGGCTGAAGGCGCACAGGGCAATCCGCTCTTAATAGACAACCCCGGCAAGGATACCACCATTGTGGTGAAGGCAATATTCGTAGCAAAGAAGGAGGGCGTTATCACCGTTATGGAGGAGAACTTCCAAACGTGGCCTATGCACTATGCATCCGGCAACGCTCCCGCCACATGGCGCGACGGCACCCCTGTGGGCGACGTGACAGCGTTGTCGCCTTCGGAGCTGTTTGACAAGCTGTCGCAGTACAGAGGTCAGGATTATGCGGGATTTGCGGAGGAGGAAGAAGGGAAACCCGGCGAATCTACCGGAGTAACATGGCAAAAGGGTCCCTACGTGCGGAAAATGGCAATGAAGGACAGCCCAACCGATTCGGTAACCATTACCGCCACATGGTTTGCTTCCTGCCCCGACTGCTTGCCCAAAAAAGGCTCCAAGCATCAATACAAGGAGAGAAACGTGAGCAACGTAACGCCCGGCTACGTGGCGCTACGGGCAAACACCGATGAAAAGAGGAGTACCGAGTTCGGCGAGATGGCAGAGGGCGATACGGTAGGCAAGATAGTTGTATCCGGCATGGCTCACCTCGAAGAGGTGGAAATAGGCATATCGGCCTCAACCGGCAACGTAACCCCGCTGGTATTCTACTCCCTAAACGACAATGAGTACACTGAGCCGTATGATGAAAACATAGAGAGGATAGGAGAACTAGTAACGACGAAAGATTACCAAAAGAAAACAGAGATTGGCGAGTATGGCTTTGGCTCTGTGCAGGAAGGCATGAGGATGAATCAGCGCCTGCATGTAGGCAAAGGCTCCGCAACCGGCGTTAAGCTCATTATTGCAGGATGCGAAGCCGCCCCAACCGAAACCAACTACAACTTTACGGGCACCGCCTACATTCACGACCTGAAAATTGTCGGCGCTCCGCAGGTAATAACGCCTCCCAACTCAGTAAAAGATTTGCTTGATGGGAAAACCGTTAAGTCGAGCTTCTACATGCTGGGCAGCACCAACACCTTGAAGGTGGAATCCGAAGTTGACGTTCGCACCATTGTGATTTACAACTCGGCCGGCGTTGCCGTAAAGGTGCTGGAGAACGTAGGCGGCACCACGGCGGACGTGTCGTCCCTGCCGGAAGGCGTTTACTTCGCCTACGCCTTTGACGTAAACAGCAAAAAGTTGACGGGCGGCTTTGTGAAGTACTAATATTAATTCACGGGTTGTTTTGAGTAAACAGTTTTTTTAATGCGAAAGGAGCGCCTCGTTTGGCTGAGGCGCTCCTTTTGCTTTTTAGCAAGGAAATGGAAATGAAAAAATTATTGCTGCTATCAGCGTTTTTCGCGGGTACGTTTACCGTATCATCTCAAAATTTTTCGGATAGCCTTAGGGCATTTCCGGGCGCCGAAGGCTACGGCGCCTACGTTACAGGCGGGCGCGGCGGGCGTGTGCACTACGTGCTGCACACAAGAGATTTGAGCGGACCGCTCTATAGCCCCGTCTATAAATCCTCGCTCCGCGCAGCGCTAAAGTCAACCGACAAGGAGCCGCTAACTGTCGTATTTCTGTGCGGCGGCGTGATTGATCTGGCGGGAGATATTGAATGCTCGCGCTCCAACCTCACCATTGCCGGGCAAACAGCCCTCGGCGACGGCATCTGCATTAAAGGCCATAACGTTAAGTTTAGCGGAAAAAATGTCATTATCCGGCATGTACGGTTTCGCCCGGGCGATGTGTCGAAAAGTAACAAATCAGCGCTATCGTTTGAAAACGGCGGAAATTTTATTATCGACCATTGCTCCTTTAGCTGGAGCATGGAGGAAAATATGACGGTGTACGACAACTATAGCTCTACCATTCAGTGGTGCATGCTGACGGAATCGCTCTACATGTCCGACCACGCCAAGGGCGCCCGCGCCTACGCTGCGCAGTGGGGCGGGCAAACGGCCAGCTACCACCACAACCTGCTGGCGCACCACAACTCCCGCATGCCCCGCCAAAACGGGAACACGTCGAACGACTACCGGCTCACGTGGGACTACCGCAACAACGTGCACTACAACTGGGGCAGCGACGGCGCTTTTTACGGCGGCGGAGTGGAGCAGCAGGGCGGCTACAGCCACTCAAACCTCGTTAATAACTACTACGTGCCGGGACCGGCAACTACCACCAACAAAAATAATCAGTACTTTTGCGCCCCCTCCGGCGGACGCCCCGCCGTTACGGGAGAAGGAGGTGAGTACAAGTACGGCTACGGGTTGTGGTGGCTGAGCGGCAACGTGATGAAAGGCAACGACGCCAAAACCGCCGACAACTTTAGCGGGCTTAGCGGAAGCCAAAGCCACCGGGCTACCGCAGAGTTTGAAATACCGCCGGAGTACGCCGTAACCACCACCTCAGCCGAAGAAGCCTACCGGCAGGTGCTGGCAGGCGCAGGCGCAATGCTTCCCGCAAGAGATTCCATAGACAGGCGAATAGTGAGAGAGGTTAAAGCGGAAGCTCATACTTTTGTTGGGAAAAAAGAAGGCAAAAAGGGAATTATAGATAGCCAAAATGATTTGATGCCTCAAGGCAGCACTTCTCTGACGTGGGATGCGTGGAATAGCCACTACCGAGGCGTACAGCTGAAAAGCAACAGCGTTGATACTTTTTTAGTTACAGTTATCATACGCCCTGAGGAGGGAGGCGATACGCTTAGCGCCTCCGCTGTGAGAATGCCAAAAACCGTAGATACCGACAGCGATGGCATGCCGGACTGGTGGGAAACCGCAAATGGGCTGAACCCCAACGATGCGGCAGATAGAAATCGCAGGGCAGCCAACAAATACACCATGCTGGAGGTTTACCTGAACGGCTTTCCCCACGAAGACGCTCCGGCAGATGTACTTGCCACAGCCGTCGCCAAAGAGCATATACCTCAGCCCCACCTCCGCCTCTACCCCAACCCCGCATCCACGACCTTCAGCGTTGAGGCGGCGCTTGAGCCGGCGCTGGTGGAGGTGTACAACCTTGCGGGACAAAAGGCCGCCGCCTACCCGGCTAACGGAGCGCA
>JAISLN010000062.1 GCA_031290835.1 Prevotellaceae bacterium | reverse complement strand
GGGGCAATCCCCGTTGTCCTGAGCCACACCCCGCGCAACCAGTGGACGCCGGAGGGAGCAGTCGTTCGCAACAGCGCCACCTACGGCTTGTGGGCAAAGGAAGCCGCCGAGGCAATGGGCGCCTACTTCATCGACCTGAACGAAATTTCCGCCGCCAAGCTGGAGCAAATCGGTAAAGCCGCCGCCGCCCAATACTTCAAAAACGACCATACGCACACCTCGCTCAAGGGGGCACACCTCAACGCGCAAAGCATTGTAGAGGGCATCAAGGCATTGCCGGACGAGCGTATAAAGAACTTGCTGAAGTAAAAGTTTTTTTTTTGAAAATCAACACTTTACATCTATCTATGAAAAATCCGACGGCAAGTTTGTTGATAGCAGGCTGATTTTTTGGCGAAAAACAAATACGGCGTGCTGACAACCCCGCAAAACATGTTGATAACCAGCCTGTTTTTTGAATCGCCTTGCTGTGCGTTGAGCCTAAATGCCCCGCTCTTTATTTTTTTTTACCGGACAGTAGTGATGCCAATACACTTTTTACCTATATTTGCACTTTGCTTTGACAGTTAGGGCAACAAAGCGCTATTTTTATTCTCCTTTACAAAAAAATATTGCCTTGCTGTCTGTCTGTCTGTCAATTTTTTATCAAATCGCGCTTTTTGTAGCATCACCACCAAATAATCACTTAGCTTATTCAACATCATGAAAAAAAATCTTCTGACAGTAGCCGCTATAGCCGCCGTAGCCGTAAGCGGCGTATGCCAACCAACGCAGCTCAAGTACGAGGAGCTGGCAAAAACCCCGCAAATGGGCTGGAACAGCTGGAACACATTTGGCGTCAACATCAACGAACAGCTGATAAAGGACGTAGCCGACGCCTTTGTAACGCTTGGCCTCAAGGATGCCGGCTACGAATACATCGTGCTCGACGACGGATGGATGGACATGCAGCGCGACGCGCAGGGAAACATAGCGCCGCATCCCGAAAGGTTTCCGAACGGCATAAAAGCCGTGGCCGATTACGTACATTCAAAAGGGTTGAAGTTCGGTTTATACAGCTGCGCCGGCTGGAAAACCTGCGCCGGCTACCCCGGCGGCCAGGGGCACGAATATCAGGACGCCCTGAAGTACGCAGAGTGGGGCGTGGACTACCTGAAATACGACTGGTGCCACACCGCCCCCATACGCGACATGGCCGACAAGGAAACCTACGCCCGCGAATCCTACACGGTAATGGCGCATGCGCTGAGGGAGGCAAAACGCGCGGTGCTATTCAGTATGTGCGAGTGGGGCAGCAACAATCCATGGAAGTGGGGCGCGGCCGTAGGGCATAGCTGGCGCACCACCGGCGATATTTACAGCACTTTTGACGGCGTGAGAGGGTACTCGTTTGGCGTGCTGCAGATTTTGGACATGCACGACCAGAACATGCTGCGCCGCGCAGCCGGCCCGGGAAGCTGGAACGACATGGACATGCTGGAGGTCGGCAACGAAGGATTGACGCTCCACGAAAACCAGTCGCACTTTGCGCTGTGGGCTATCCTCAACTCGCCCCTGATGCTGGGAAATGACGTCCGCAGCATGACCGAAGAAACGCGCGCTATCCTGACCAATAAAGACATTATTGCGCTTAATCAGGATACGTTGGGGATTCAGGCATTTCGCTACAAAACCCTAAGCGACAGCGTAGAGGTATGGGCAAAGCCTCTTGCCGACGATGGCTGGGCGCTGCTTTTCCTCAACCGCTCCAAAGCGCCGCGCACATTTACGTTCGACTGGAGCGCGGAGCAACGTATCGTTGACGATTTTTTTCATAAGGAGATAGCTTTTTCAAAGGAAAAAACGTACAAAATAAAAGACCTATACGCTGGCAAAGAAATCGGCGCCACCAAAAAGCCGCTAACGGCCAAGCTGGCGCAGCACCAATCGCTGGTTGTGAGGCTGCAAAGCACGAAAAAGAAGTAGCACGTAGGCGGCAGCAACTATCTAACTTTAGGGTTGATAGCCGACGTAGTAGTCCTGCAATTATAAAAATTCTACCTTTTATACAGCGGTTACCCAGCCCCCTATTTAAGCTAAGTAATAAAAAATAAATAGGTAAATGCAAACGCCTAACGCAAATATTGCTAAAACCAAAACCGGAAATTTGGATTATTCCATATCCTTTTCCACCTTTGCATAATTTTTAATGGCAGTTTATCAAATTTTTTACGTGTGGTGAAATGAGCGTCTTCTTTTTCATAAGCAACAATGCAAGTGCGGCTGTGCCCGAAATTAAAATTAGGCGACAGGGCATAGCTATGGCACACACACACACACACACACACACACACACACACACACACACACACACACACACACACACACACACAAATAAATAAACTTGCAAGTTATGTAATTTTTTTCTGTTTTGCAATAGCTTGGATTTTTTATTTTGTAGTGAGTGGTCAAGTATTTTGGCCGCTCACTTTTTTTATGCCTGCAGGTGTAGCGCTGCTCTTACATGGACGTACATGTACTGCTTTACCTTTCATTTTTTTACCCATCCTTCCCGGCTATTCGAATTTTTACGCCGTAGTAGGCGGCAGATCCATATTTCGGCTGCCTGCTATTTGTTTCAATTCTTTTTTTTATTTACTCAAAATGTTTTATTATGAACAAAAAATTACTCGATCAAGATCGAGCAAGGGTGGTTACCTCCGCCTCTGCTCCTGCTCCTGTGACCGGTGGTAAGCTATTGCGCGTGAAGCGCATAGTGCTTCCGTGGCTGCTTTGCGCTTTGCTGCCGTTGTCGCTGAGTGCACAAAACCTCAACGTTTCGGGAACAGTGCTCGACAGCAACAGCGAGCCTGTGGTAGGCGCCAGCGTTGTGGTGAAAGGTTCCACTGCGGGCGTTACTACCGACATCAACGGCGGGTACACCATCAACGTCCCCGCCAACGCTACGCTGGTGTTTTCGTTTCTGGGGCTGCGCACAAAAGAAGAAGCGGTTAACGGACGTGGGCGCATTGACGTTGTGCTGAGCCAAGATGACCAGTCTATCGACGAAGTGGTGGTGGTGGGTTTCGGTACGCAGAAAAAGGAAAGCGTAGTGGGCGCTATCCAAACCATTTCTCCTCGCGAATTGCGCGTACCGTCGAGCAGCTTGAGCAACGCTTTTGCCGGCAAAATTGCCGGAGTGATTGCCGTGCAGCGCTCCGGCGAGCCGGGCGCCGACGGCGCGAACTTCTGGATTAGGGGAATCTCGACCTTTGCCGGAAATACCTCGCCGCTGATTTTTATTGACGGGGTAGAAGTTAGCACGGGCGATATGAACGCGCTGGCTCCTGAAGTTATCGAAGGTTTTTCTATCCTGAAAGATGCTACGGCTACCGCGCTTTACGGGGCGAGAGGCGCCAACGGCGTGATGCTTATCACCACGCGGCAAGGCAAAAATATGGAAAAAGCCAGAATAAATATCCGCGTTGAGGGGCAAATGACCATGCCCACCCGGATTGTTGACTTGGCCGATGGCGTTTCCTACATGGAGCTCTTCAACGAAGCGGATAAAACGCGGGGCAGAGACACGAAGTTTGACGCCGAGAAGATAGAGAATACCCGCTTGGGCAAAGACCCGCTGGTGTACCCCAACGTAGATTGGCAGGAAATGCTGTTTAAGGAGGCATCCTACAACCAGACGGTCAACATGAACGTAACGGGTGGCGGCTCGCGCGTAACCTACTTTATGAGCGCTTCGCTTAACAACGACAACGGGATGCTACGCAACGACCCGCAAAATGTGTTTGACAACAACATTCGGCAGCAGCGCTACTCTTTTCAGGGCAATATAATTGCCGACCTGACGTCGACCACCAAAGCTGCCGTGCGCCTCAATACGCAAATATTGGACTACGGCGGCTCGCGCATCTCCGCCGCGGATATTTACAGCGAGCTGTTTGAAGCGCCCGGTGTGCTGTATCCCGCCTACTTCCCGAACACTATCGGCGCCGACCATACTTTGTTCGGCAACAAATCGGGAGGCCCTCATCCGATGTTTGGCTCGAATTTGTACCATAATCCATACGCGGAAATGGTGCGCGGATATAATGAGCGTAACGAAAACACCAATATTGTGTCTTTTGACTTAGACCAAGATTTGAAATTTGTAACGCAGGGGCTGAAAGCCAAGGGTATGATTTCGTTCAAAAACTGGTCGAAAACGTCGGCAACCCGTACTTTCGACCCTACCTACTATCAGATTGACTCGACATTTGTAAAACCGGACGGAGGCTATGGGTACGAGCTGGCGCCGGCGCTCAACAAGGGTACTACGGCTTTGGCCACCGAAACCGAAACCGACGGCGACCGCTACATGAACATTCAGTTTAGCTTAGACTACGCCCGTGCATTTGGTAACCATGATGTAGGCGCCATGCTGGTGTATCTGCAAAGAGATTACCACGATAATAATCCTGCCATCAACGACATTGATAACGAATACTATGCAACGTTGCCTACACGTAACCAAGGTGTTGCCGGAAGAGTAACCTACGGCTACGACAGGCGCTATTTGGCAGAGGCCAACTTTGGCTACAACGGAAGCGAAACGTTTCAGGATGGCATGCGCTTTGGATTTTTCCCGTCGTTTGCCGTAGGCTACAACATTTCCAACGAGGCGTTCTGGGAGCCGCTCAAGGAGGTTGTTTCCAACCTGAAAGTACGCGGCTCGTGGGGTATTGTCGGCAACTCGGCGGTTGAAGGACGTTTCCCGTACCTTTCGTTTGTCAATCTGACGGGCACGAGCTTTATATTCGGTAATGAGTATCAAACAACCCGTTCGGGCGCAAAGGTTACTCGCTACGGAGCTGAGGGCGCGCGCTGGGAAGAAGGCCGCAAGCTGAACGCCGGTATTGACCTCACTCTGTTCAACTCGCTGTACATCACAGCCGACTTCTTCCGCGAGAATCGTGAGGGGATTTTTATGCGGTACAACACGGTGCCGATAGAATCGGGCATTTCGAGCGATTTGCGTCCTTACGCCAACCTCGGAAAGGTGGACAATGAGGGCATCGATATTTCGGTGGACTACAACAAGGCATTTCAGAACGGGCTAATTATTAACGTAAGAGGGAGCTTCACCTACGCCAAAAATACGCTGATAGACCGCGACGAGCCTCAGCTGGAGTTTGAGTACATGTCCGACTTGGGCAAGCCGCTAAACCGCAACAAGGGGTTGATAGCCATAGGGCTGTTTAAGGACGAGGAGGATATTAAAAATAGCCCTACTCAAACGTTCTCCAACGTGCTGCCGGGCGACATCAAGTATAGGGATATGAACGAAGACGGACAAATTGACGGTAACGATATGACGCAGCTCGGCGACCCGACGATTCCCCAAATCGTTTACGGCTTTGGCGCATCTGTTGCCTATAAAGGTTTCGACTTTTCTGCTTTGTTTCAGGGTATAGCAAAAACGAGCATTATGATGGGCAACATTCACCCGTTTAATACGCAGTACTCGCAGCTGTACCAGTTTATTGCCGACGATGTATGGACGGAAGCCAACCCTAACCCCGACGCCAAATATCCGCGCCTGATTGCAGAAGCTTCAAACAATAGCCACAACAACCATCAGGCGTCCTCCTACTGGCTGCGCGACGGCTCTTTCCTGCGCCTGAAAAATTTGGAGGTCGGCTATACGTATAAGTTTGCCCGCATCTACGTGTCGGGAATGAACTTGCTTACGTTTAGCCCCTTCGAGTACTGGGATCCCGAACTTGGCGGTATGGACGGCAGCAACGGCTACACCAGCACCCGTGCGCGAGGCTTAACCTATCCGACGCTGAGAACATACTCGGCCGGTTTGCAATTTACGTTTTAAAACCATAAAAATTATAACACGATGAAAAAGTTAATGTTTATATTGCTATTGGGCGTTTCCGTCGCAGGATGCGATTTCCTTGACGTTGTACCCGACGATACGGCAACTCTCGAAGACGCCTTCAAGAATGAAACCACAGCGGAAGATTTCATATTTACGTGCTACAGCTATCAGCCCGACTACTTTGGCTTCCGTAACGACGTTGGTGTGATGACCTCCAACGAATATGCCGCAGCTTACCACTGGACTGCACAATGGTTTCCTTTTGTAAAGTTTAACGAAGGAACGGACAACTCTACCAGCCCGGTTTATGACCTTTGGGCAAAGTTTTACCAAGGAATACGTCAATGCTACATATTCCTTAACAATATTGAAGAGGTGATGCCTGTAATGATGTCGGAAAGTATGTTCGAAACCAATAAAAAGTATTGGACGGGCGAAGCTTGGTTTCTGATAGCGTACTACCATCATCTGCTGCTGCAAAACTACGGACCTATTGTGGTAATTGAAGAAGAAACGAAGGAAAAACAGCCGCGCCTTCCGTTGGACGAATGCGTTAGCAAAATTGCAGGTTTCTACGACAAGGCTATCGCCAACTTGCCGCCAACGGTGCAAGCGGCGGACTACGGTCGCGCTTCGCAGGTGGTAGCGAAAGCAATGAAGGCAAAGCTGCTGCTCTACGCCGCAAGCCCGCTCTTCAACGGAAATACCGACTACGCCAACTTTAAGGACAAGGAGGGTAAACAGCTAATCAGCCAAACTCCTGACAAGAATAAGTGGAAAACCGCAATGGACGCCATCGAAGAGGCTATCACTTTTGCAAAAAGCCAAGGGCATGAACTTTACAAGTACACTAAACCCGATCCGGCTAATGGCAGCACTATTACCGACCCCTTTAGGCAGGCCTATCTCAACTGCCGCTATGTGCTGGTTGATAACTGGAACAAGGAAATCCTCTGGGCGTCCACCAAAAAGGAAAGCACCGACGGGCTTCAGCGTCATGCTGTGCCTAAGGCAATTGACACTCGATCCTACTCTCAGTCCTCGCCTGTTGCCGGAGTTGGGCCAACCATTACCGCTGCAAAAATCTTTTATACAAAAAATGGGTTGCCTCCCGAAACCGACGCGGATTTTCCATGGGATGGCCGTATGACAATTGCTCCCGGCGATTCGACTATTCTGCTGCACCGTAACCGCGAGCCTCGCTTTTACGCCGCTATTGGTCACGATAGAGGCATATATGAGTTTAACGGAAGTCAGGGAACCGTAAAGGAATATACGCTATACTTGAGGGCTAAAGAAAAAAATGGCGTGAAGGATAGCACTGCCACTGCTAAAGGGCAAGACCATTTATACGCTTGCTATGCCATCAAGAAAATCATCCATCCCGAAGGACAAGCTACGGCCAGCGCATGGGGCTTTAAGATGTATGCTTACCCGCTGATGCGCCTTGCAGACCTCTACCTTGCATACGCTGAGGCTTGCGCCGAATATCAAGGCTCGTTAGACGCTAAAGCGCAGGGCTATCTCCATGATGTTCGCGACCGCGCTGGTATTCCCGACCTCAACAGCTCGCTGAGCGGGACGAATTTGGTGAACGCCATACGCAGGGAGCGAATGATTGAGCTGGCGTTTGAGTCGCAATGGCACTACGACCTGCGCCGCTGGAAAATGGCCAAAGAATGGTATAAAAACGATAAGGACGGAATGTGGGGGCTATACGACTTGGGTACTACTCCCCAAACGTTTTACGTGGAAACTCAGCTGCCTAATCAAAAGTGTGTCTTCCACGACGACGGCAGAGGCTATCTGATGCCTATCAAGGTGAGCTATGTGAATACCAATGAGCTTTTGGTACAAAACCCGGGGTACTGATGTTCGCTAATTGATTTTTTTTACACGCCGAAAGAGGCTGTTGTGCAATACAACAGCCTCTTTTTTATATGTTTTCTCAACCTGTAAAACTTTTAGCCCCCCGTGGCGCTCAACGCTTCAGCAGCTCTTTTGCATTTTTTATGGCGGCTTCGCTTAGCGATTGTCCGCTGAGCATCTTTGCAATCTCCGTCACCCGCTCGCTGTCGGACAGCTGCCGGATGGCGGTGGTTGTTTCGGAGGCGGTTTCTACCTTGTAAACGAGGAAGTGCGTTTGCCCCTTGCTGGCTATTTGCGGCAGGTGGGTGATGTTTACCACCTGAATTGATTTTCCCAGCTCGCTAATGATTACGCCCATCCGGTCGGCAACTTCGCCCGAAACGCCGGTATCTATTTCGTCAAAAATGATGGTGGGGAGGTTGCCCGTCCACGCCACCAGCGATTTGAGGCTTAGCATGAGCCTTGATATTTCGCCTCCCGATGCAATACGCGCAATGTCCTGCGGCGGCATTCCCTTATTTGCCGAAAATAGGAACCGAATTTCATCCTTTCCGGTAGGCAAAAGCTCCGGCAGCTCGGCGTGCTCTACCTGCATGGCTGCGCTGGGCATGCCCAGCTCCCGCAGCACGTGCACCACGTGCGATTCAATGGCAGGAAACACCTTGCGCCGCAGCTTGCTCAGCTCTTCTGCCAGCGTTTTTGCCTGCTCGTGCAGCGCGTCGCGCTCCTTGCGCAGCGCCGCCAGCTGCTCGTCCATGTTCTCCACCAAGCTGACCTTCTGCTCCAGCTGCCCGCGCACGGCTATCAGCTCCTCCACCGTGCTCGCCTTGTGCTTTTTTTGCAGCGCGTAAATGAGGTCAAGCCGCTCGTTCACCTCCGCAAGCCGCTCTACGTTTACCTCCGTACTTTCGGCAATAGCTTCTACGTCGTGCGCTACATCCCGCACCTCAATCAGGCTGCTCTGCAGGCGGTCGGACAGCGGCTCGGCCTTGGCAAAAACTCCGCCCATCTTTTCAAGCATAGCGCTCGCCTCGCGCAGCATTTTGGTGGCGCAGGCTTCTTCCGACGAGAGCAACGCCGCTACGCGCGTAAACGTCAGCTTTATTTCTTCGGCGTGGGTGAGCTGCTGCTGCTCGTTCTCCAAGTCTGCCTGCTCGCCTTCCTGCAAATTCGCTGCCTTTAGCTCGTTGAAGAGGTGGGTGAGGTAGTCGAGGTCTTTTTGGGACAGGCGCGCCTGCTCCTCCAGCTCGGAGAGCCGCCGTGCAGCGTGCTTAAACTTGGCAAACGCTGCCCTGTAGCCATCCTGCAGCTTCTTGCTGTCCGCCAGCAAATCTACCACCTTGAGCTGAAACGCTGCATTTTGCAGCAACATATTTTGGTGCTGAGAGTGAATGTCCACCAAGCCTTCGCCAATATCTTTGAGCGCCGCCAGCGTTACCGGCTGGTCGTTGATAAACGCCCGCGACTTGCCGCTGGGGCTCACTATGCGGCGAATGGTAACGTCGCTGCTGAAGTCTATGTCGTTCGCCTCAAACAGCGGCTCAACATCGCGGTTGGTTGCCACAAACATGCCCTCCACCACGCAGCTGCGCTCCTTGTCCTTTAGCGCCGCTGCGTCGGCGCGCTGACCCAAAAGCAGGCCTATGGCGCCCAGCAAAATGGATTTTCCCGCACCGGTTTCGCCGGTAACGATATTCAACCCCTCCCGGAAATTAATTTCCAGCTTATCAATCAAGGCGTAGTTTTGTATAATTAGCGATTGCAGCATAGCTATTTCAACTTCTTGTATTGTGGATCATTGGCGTTATTTATCGTGGAGAGCAGCTGATAGGCGGCTTGCTTTTCGGCGGGCGTGGCTTCCGAAAATATATTTACAATCTCATCAGCTTTAGTATCAAAAAATATGTTATAAAAATACAGCGCATTATCCGGCTTTTCCTGGTAGAGCTTTTGCATTTCCTGCAAGGCCAGCATTACCTGCTTGCGCCCTTCGTCGGGCTTTTCGCTCATTACGTCCAAGCCCAGCCGGTGGTAGGTGTAGTATGCTTTGCGCTCGCGCGTGTACTTGTTGCCCAAAATATTTTCGGCCAGCCAGTAGCGGTTTTTGCGGTTCATTCCCGACGACGACGACCAGCCCGGCTTGGTTTCGCTCTGCGCGTTCTGCGCTATCTGCTCGGCCTTGGTAAACCACTCCGTGCCGCCGTTTAGCGAAAACGTGTCGTAGTCTATCCCCAGCACGATGTAAACCCAGTAGGCCAGCATGGAGGTGAGGTTGGAGGAGTGGGTGGTTTCGCTGAAATCCAAAATCTCATTTTCCTTGTACGAAAACTCAAAATCGTTATCTATCGTATTGATGGTAGGGCTATTGTAAATACTTCCGTACACCGGACGTTGCGCCTGTATCTGTAGCGTCCCCTTAAAATCGCTCTCATTCTGCTGCTCGTTGAGCGTAATGATAAAGTTGCACTCTATGCGCTCCACCTGTTGGTAGGTATGGTTTGTCCATGCGCGGCTGTTGAGGAAGTTGTCAATTTCCGTTTTCAGCGTTTCAAACAGCGCTCGGTTGGTGCTTTGCACTTTTTGGGTGTTCAGCGTTACGTTGCAGCGAATAGTCTGCGCCTGCAACGCCGCGCACGCGCACAGCATGGCTGCAAGCAGAAAGCGCTTCCGGCTCCTTTTCAAAAATAATGATGCTCTTGCATTTGCCATTTCCTGCATAGTTTTCAATTCTCAACGACTTTGTTGCAGCCAACAACGCTAACGCCATTGCTGCAACAAAGTCGCCCTTAGTTCTCTACTCTTAGCTCTCAACTCTTAGCTCTTAGCCCTCTCACGCTGCCCACTTGCTCAGCGTATCCACAATATCTTTCGCCACCTCTACCTTCGACTTCAGCGCGTAGCTTGCCTCCTTGCCGGTTCTGTCAATAATGCACACCTTGTTGGTATCAAAGTTGAAGCCTGCGTTGGCATCGTTGAGAGAGTTGAGGACGATGAGGTCGAGATTTTTTTCGCGCAGCTTTTTCAGGGCGTTGGAGTGCTCGTTGGCAACCTCCAGCGCAAAGCCCACAAGGGTTTGATTTTCCTTTTTTATGCTGCCCAAGTACGCTGCAATGTCCTTCGTTGGCGTGAGGGTTATCGAGAGGGCGTTTTCACCTCTCTTCAGCTTACCCTCTACCTTACTCTCCGGCGTAAAATCGGCCACCGCCGCCGCCATAACAGCGCCGTCGGCGTCGGGAAAAAATCGCGCCGCCGCCTCGTACATCTCCTGCGCCGACGATACCTTGTAAAGCGTTATCTTCGGATGCCGCGCCACTACATGCACCGGCCCCGATATAAGCGTAACCCGCGCACCGCGCCACGCCAGCTCCTCCGCAATGGCGTAGCCCATTTTTCCCGAAGAGATGTTGCCGATAAAGCGTACAGCGTCTATGCTTTCGTAGGTAGGCCCGGCGGTAACAAGAAAATGCTTACCGCTCAGGCAAACCTTTTTTTCCAGCAATATTTGCAGCAGCCTCACTATTTCCTCCGGTTCTTCCATTCGCCCTTGCCCCTGCAACCCGCTTGCCAGCTCGCCAACGGACGGCTCTATCACGTGCACGCCGCGCAGCCGCAGCAAAGCCAGATTTTGCTGATGGGCAACATGCGCGTACATATCCGCGTCCATAGCCGGCGCTACAACAACAGGGCATCGCGCAGAGAGGTAGGTGGTAAGCAAAAGATTATCGGCAATGCCGCACGCCATTTTCCCGATAGTGTTGGCGGAAGCCGGTGCAACAAGCATCAAATCTGCCCACAAGCCCAGCTTCACGTGGCTATTCCACTCGCCGTTTTCGGGGTTGAAAAATTCTACCTGCACCGGATTTTTGGAGAGGGTGGCCATAGTAAGCGGCGTGATAAACTGTTTGGCTGTGCTTGTCATCAGCACTTTTACCTCCGCCCCCTCCTTCACCAGCAGGCGCACCAGCGCTGCCGCCTTGTAGGCTGCAATGCTTCCGGTTACGCCCAACAATATTTTTTTTCCTTTTATATCATTATTAATAGTATTCATCAATTTACAAAATTTAAGTTATAAATAACACAACAAAGCAGCAAGCACCCTTCATTTAGCGCGCTGCTGCTTCACCCCAAATTACCCTAAAAACTACGTAGAAGCTACTTTGCGGCTTCTCCGGTTTTACGGTAATAAATCTTATTCTCCAAAAATTCCTGCGTTGCTATGAGGGTAGGCTTCGGAAGCTTCTCGTAGTAGCGCGAAATTTCTATTTGCTCCTTGTTCTCGAACACTTCTTCAAGCGTATCGGTATAGCTGGAGAACTCCTCCAGCTTATCGTTGAGCTCCTGCTTCATCTCCACCGAAATTTGGTTGGCGCGCTTTGATATAATGGCAATTGATTCGTACACGTTGCCCGTTACGTCCAGCTTGCCCATGTCGCGGGTAATAGTATTTAGAGGTGCATTCATTTTTTTTAAATCCATAATTTTTTATACTTGCATTTCCTTTTATCTCGCTCTTGGTCAACGCCGCTTGGTGCACAGCGTCGCATAGCTTTTGTCCGGCATTTGCTCCCGGATACAAGGCTATCCTTTGGTATTTTTGAGCAACACCTTATACATCCTTTCCGCTTCGTTTTTGTACTTTGTATTCGGGTATTCGCTCATCAGGTTGTAGTACTCGTCAATAGTCAGCTGGTAGCGCTCGCGCTGCTTTGTTTCCACGCTATTTTCTGCGTGCAGGTAGCTCGACTTCAGTATCAAAAACAGCATATCCTCGCGGTATTTCGACTCCGGGTACGCCTTGAGGCAGCTTTTCAGCGCCACCACCGCCGCCTTGTAGTGCTCGGTGGTGTAGTATATTTTTGCGCCCTGATACGCTTTTTCCGACAGCCTGTCCTGCAGCTCCGCTATCTTTTCGCGGCACTCCACCGCCTTTTCACCCTGCGGATGCTTGTACAGGTAGAGGTTAAAGCTCTGAATGGCGCTGTTGGTTTCCGCTTGGTCTAACGAGGCTTTGCGCGACGAATTGTAGCTGCACATGCCCTGCATAAATTCCGCCTCCTCAATAAAGGTGCTTCGCGGAAAGGTGCGGCTAAACAGCTCGTAGTAGTACTGCGCCATTTCGTAATCGCGCTGATTGTAGTAGCAACGCGCAATGTGAATATTAATGGTGTCTTCCTGCCGCGTGCTGCGGTAAAACGGCATCACGTTTTCGTACAGCAGCACCGCCTTGTCGTACTTGGCAAGGTCGTAGTAGCGAGCGGCCTCCCTGTACTTCAGGGCAAAATCGTTGTTCTTGAGCAACTTTTCAAAAGTATTGCACGAAACCAGCGCGGCTGAGACCAACAGCAAAAGCGCGCACGTTTTTATATGTAATTTTTTTACCACAAGCATCATAAGAAAAACAGACAAAGATAGCTATTTTTTGGGGAAATCACGACAAAAATTTTTGATGTTTATTTTTTTCAACCTTTTTCCATCAAAAATCGCTCTGCATCAATGGCTGCCATGCAGCCCGAGGCGGCGGCTGTAATAGCTTGCCGATAAACGGGATCTTGCACGTCGCCGCAGGCAAATACGCCCTCTACGTCGGTTGCCGTGCCCCTGCCTTTTGTTACAATGTAGCCCTGCTCATCCAGCGTCAGCCAGCTTTTGAACAGCTCCGTATTGGGATGGTGCCCTATTGCCACAAAAAAGCCCGTTACCGCTATCGTTTTTTCCTCGCCCTTGGCGCTGACTAACCGCACAGCATTTACGCCGTTGGCGTCGCCAAGTATTTCCTTGGCTTGATGCTCCCAGAGCACCTCAATGTTTGGCGCTGCCAGCACGCGCTCCTGCATTGCCTTTGAGGCTCTCAGGACGTTGCGGCGCACTATCATGTACACCTTACGGCACAATCCGGCGAGGTACAGCGCATCCTCGCAGGCAGTGTCGCCGCCGCCAACCACCGCCACATCTTGCTTTCGGTAAAAAAATCCGTCGCACGTGGCGCACGCCGATACGCCCTGACCCATGTACGCGGCCTCGGAGGGCAAGCCCAAGTAGGTGGCGGTAGCGCCCGTGGCAGCTATCAGCACATCGGCTTTGAGCGTGTGCCCGCCGTCGGTGGTAAGCGTAAACGGCCGCTCCGACAGGTCTGCCTTAACAATGAGCCCCGAACGAATATCCGCGCCAAAGCGCAAGGCCTGACGACGAATTTCCTCCATCATTGCCGTACCGTCAACCCCATCGGGGTAGCCCGGAAAATTCTCCACTTCTGTTGTCATGGTGAGCTGCCCTCCCGGAGCAAGCCCCTCGTAAACAACAGGCTGTAAATTGGCTCGTGAGGTATAAATTGCCGCCGTGTAGCCCGCAGGCCCGCTACCGATTATCAAACATTTTACGTGTTCCATACTCATCTACTCTTTACTTTTCGCCCCCACCTTTTGCTTCGCCCCACCGGATTTTCGAGGCGGCAGCGAGGATGTGGAGCATTTCCCAACCTGAAATATCGCGGCAAACTTACATGAAAATTTTTAGATTTACAAGAACGGGCAGCAAAAATTGGTAGTGTCATACATTGTATGATGTTGCGCCGAGCTCTGCTACAATTGGCTTCGCCGAACTTCGCTTCGATTGTCCGTAGGGCAATAATATCAATAGCAAAATCGGATACCCCCTTATCACCAATAGTCCGTAGGGCTTTAACTTCGTCGTTTTTTATTAATTCCCTACGGGAAACCGGAGCGAAGCGGAGCTCGGCGAAGCCAATTGAAAAAGAGAGAGCCGCCGATTTCTATTGATATTATTGCCCTACGGGCAATTGATGCGAAGCGGAGCCAATCCGGAAAAATATGGCGTCATACAATGTATGGCACTGCCCAAAAAGGGAGCATTTTGGCGTTGAACTTTTCGCGCTTAGCTTTTCGTTTTTCCTTCACCCACTACGATTGGTATTACTTTTCTTCCCGCTTTTCCCTCAAGGATGAGGTAGTAGGCGCCGGGGATGTCGGGCATGGTAAGCCCTTGCTGGAGGATGGCGGCGCTGCCGCTGGACGCCAGCTGCCCCTGGCTGTTGAGCAAACGGAACGTGGCGTAGCGCTCTGCCAGCTCCGCGTCGGTAAGGACGTCGCTCTTGATGCGGATAGCGCCGCCCGTCGCCACGGGGTTGAGGTAAACCGTTACCGACAACGACGCCTCTTGAGCGGCGGTGATGGGAGGATAGTAGAGGCATGTTGTATGCCACGTCCCGTCGCTCTCCTGCAGCATTACAAACATCGTGTCCTTGGGCTGGTCGGGTTGGAGAACGTAGTAGAAGTTGCCGCTGGCGCCATCCGCCCTTATCTCCTCACCATTTTTTACGCTCCACCATTCCGCCTGCCGGAAGTGGAAGTCGCCGTTGTTGCTGGGGTTTTTGACCGTCATCAGCAGCCTGCCGCCAAGCTGGGAGTATATCATGCGATGCGCTTCAAACCTCTTCTCCAGCCGTAGCGTGTAGTCCTTTGCCTGCTCGTTGGAGTAAATGGTTATCAGCGTATCGAGCAGGAAGGATGGGCGCTCGACCTTTACGTGCAGGGTGTCGCCGGGGAGGCTGGAGGTGAGGTCGGGCGGAAGGGTGAACGAAACCCAAATATCCTGCACATCTTCGCCGCACGGCGCAATGTAGTGGATGACGTTTCCCCCTATCTTCTGCGCTACGCCGTTGATTATCACGCTGTCTATCTGAATGGCGCTGGATCTCCACTTGGCGTAGAGCGTGGTGTCACAGGATAGCATGCTTGCGCCAAATTCCCAGCTGCTGCCGTGCGCATCCTCCCATCCGTTGAAGTGGTGGTCGGCTTTTACGGGATTTCTAGGGCGCACTATCGTGTCGCCTTCCGCTACGTACTGTGAGCCAATTATAGTGCTGTCGGAGATGAAGATGACGAGATGGATGGTTTTGTTTTCGCCAAACCACTGCGCGTAGAGCGTAGTATCGCTCGTTACCAAGCTGTAGCGAAAATCCCAGAGCATGGAAAGCTCAGGATTTACGTACCATCCGCCAAATTTAGCGCCCTCTTTTGAGGGGTTTCCGGGGTAGGGAACGGTTCCGCCGTAGCTCACCTCCACCACCTCCATGGTGTCAACGATGCTGCCATCGAAGCTCACAAAGGCTACCCTGAAGGTATCAGCTGTCCACGTGGCGTAGAGCGTGGTATCATGCGCTACGGTGCTTGCGCCGAAGTCCCAGCTGCTGCCGAGCGCATCCACCCAGCGGCCAAAGGTGTGGCCTGCTTGGGTGGGGTTTTGGGGGCGCGGCACGGTGGCGCCGTAGATCACCGGCACGGCGTCAACGGCGCTGCCGCCGTTGCTTACAAAGACAACCCGGAACGTGTCGATTATCCACGTGGCGTAGAGCGTAGTATCCTGCGATACTGTGCCTGCGCCGAAGTCCCAGCGGCTGCCGAGCGCATCAACCCACCCGACTAAAGTATGCCCTGCCTTGGTGGGATTTGCAGGGTGCACCACCGTTTCACCTTCGGTAACAAGCTGTGAACCAATTCGGTTGCTGTCGGAGATGAAGGTAACAGTATGGTAGGGCAGGTTTTCATCCAGCCACTGGGCGTAGAGCGTAGTATCGCTCGCTACCCGGCTGCTGTGGAAGTACCAGAGCATGGAGAGCTCGGCGTCGCCGTACCATCCGCCAAACTTAACGTTTGCCTTTGTGGGATCGTTGGGGCGCGGCACAGTGTCGCCGTAGGCCACCGTAACGGTATCAACGGCGCTGCCGCCGTTGCTTACAAAGGCTACGCTGTAGCGCTTTGCTATCCACGCGGCGTGTAGCGTGGTATCGTGCGCCACTGTGCTTGCGCCGAAGCTCCACTCGTTGCCCTGCGCATCCGTCCACTTATCAAAGGTATGCCCCGTTTTGGTGGGATTTGTTGGCGCTGCTACCTTGCCGCCGTAGGCTACCGTTACGGTGTCGTTTTGGCTGCCGTTGTCGGGCACAAATACAACCTTGTAGGTGTTTACCGTCCACGTGGCGTGCAGCGTGGTATCGTGCGCCACTGTGCTTGCGCCGAAAATCCACTCGCTGCCGTGCGCATCCGTCCACGCATCAAAGGTATGCCCCGCTTTGGTGGGATTTGTCGGCGCTGCTACCTTGCCGCCGTAGGTTACCCTTGCAGTGTCGTTTTGGTCGCCGTTGTTTTTGACAAATACGACGCTGAAGGTGTCGATTATCCACGTGGCGTGCAGCGTGGTATCTTGCGTTATCGTGCTTGCGCCGAAATTCCATTCGTTGCCGTGCACATCCGTCCATTTATCGAAGGTATGCCCTGCTTTGGTGGGATTGTCGGGGTGCGCTATCGTGTCGTTTGCCTCCACCGTTTGCTTGTCGATAGCGGAGCCGCCATGGCTGTTAAAGGTAACGGTGTAGGTTGTTGTGCCGTCAGTAATCCACTTGGCGTACAGCGTGGTGTCGTGCGTTACCCTGTCGGTGGGGAAAGTCCACTGGTGGTTGTGCGCCGCCTCTCTGTACCATCCGGCAAAGCTGTAGCCTTCTTTTATGGGGGTGGCGGGGCGCGGCACGGTGTCGTCGTAGGTTATTTTTAGCGTGTCGTTTTGGTCGCCGTTGTCTTTGACAAAGACGACCTTAAAGGTGTCAACTATCCATTTGGCAATCAGCGTGGTATCTTGCGTTATGGCGTTGTCGTCAAAAATCCATTCGCGCTGCTGCGAATCCTCCCACTTAGCGAAAGTATAGCCCTGTCTTGTAGGCGCTTGGGGCGCTGACGCCACTTCGCCGCAAGGTACCTTTGATGTGTCATTTTTGTCGCCGTTTCCGAACACAAATACAACTTTGATAGTGTCAAGTATCCACCTGGGGTACAGGTTGGTATCCTGCGTTATGGTGTTTGTGCCGAAAATCCATTCGACGCTGCTGTCCGGATCCGGATGCGCACGATTAGCCCATCCTCCAAAGCTGTAGCATAATAGTATTGCTGGGGGCGTGGTGGGCGGCTTTGGCGCTGTATCGCCGTGCAGCACTTTTATGGAGTTTTTGGGGCAACCACGGCAATTGAACGTGAGCGTGTGGTAGAACGTATCGATGGTGAAAGTGCCCGGATAAAGGCGCGTGGGGAGGAAGTTCGCGCCTTCGGCAATATCCACGGTAACGACGTATTCGCCCGTGTCGCGGGGCAGGGCTGTTTTGGCATTGTACTTTACCGTAATTTGCCCCATGCCGCTGTACTTGGCGGTGTTGAGCGCTACGGGCACGCTGTGCGGCTGCGCGTCGTACTTCACGGTGCTATCGAGCTTGAAGAGCAGGTGCGCGGGCGTGGGCGTAGCTTTTTTGATGGTCTGATTGCTCTGCGCGTGGTTTTCGCCGGAGAGCATGTAGTTTTTTGCCGTTGTGCTGGCTGATTTCAGGCGCACGTCGAGGGTTACCTTTCTTGTATCGACACGCCTGCGTCTGCGCTGTCAAAGGCGGCGCTGTCAACGGTGTAGTCTGTGCCGAGGAGCAGCTTTTCGCCGGGCACGAGGTTGGCAAACTGCACGCTGTCCACCCTGGCGCTGTCCGTGCCGTCGTAAATTTTTTCCGCCACGTGCACGGAGCCAATGACGAGCTGGCGGGCGCTGACGCTGGCCGTAACGCCGGTGGGCTGCGTGAGGCTGTAGCCGGCGACGTCGGCGCCCGATATTGAAAAGTTAAAGGTTATGGGTTTGTCGGCACCCACGTTTTTGTCGGCAAACTTAGGCGTGCCGTTGGCCAGCGTAACCGCATCGCCCGATACTACGCCGCTCAGCGCCGGCGGGTTGGTAAAGGTGGCGCTGTCGCTTCCGTCGTAAACCTTGTTGCTCACGGCGGTATTCGTTACGGTGAGCGGTTTGGCGGTGATGCTTGCCGTAACGCCGGTGGGCTGCGTGAGGCTGTAGCTGGCGGCGTCGGCGCCCGATAGCGAAAAAGCGGTAAAGGTTATGGGTTTGTTGTTCCCCACTTTTTTGTCGGCAAACGTAGGCGTGCCTTTTGACAGCGTAACCGCATCGCCCGATACTACGCCGCTCTGCGCCGGTGTGCCGCTAAAGGTGGCGGTGGTGGTTCCGTCGTAAACCTTGTTGCTCACGGCGGTGTTCGTTACGGTGAGCGTTTTGACGGTGATGCTTGCCGTAACGCCGGTGGGCTGCGTGAGGGCGTAGCTGGCGGCGTCGGAGCCCGAGATTGAAAAGTTAAAGGTAATGGCTTTGCCGGCGCCCACGTTTTTGTCGGCAAACGTAGGCGTGCCTTTTGCCAGCGTAACCGCATCGCCCGATACTACGCCGCTCAGCGCCGGTGTGCCGCTAAAGGTGGCGGTGGTGGTTCTGTCGTAAACCTTGTTGTTCACGGCGGCGCCCGTTACGGTGAGCGTTTTTTTGTTGATGACGCCGGAGGTGGGATAGCTTGCCGGAGCTATGTACTTGTCCTTGTCCGTCCCGCTTAGCGTGTAGGTTACGATTATCGTTTTGCCCGTGCCTGCGGTTTTGCTGTTATAGTTGGCAGTGGCCGTTACCGTAACGTTGGGGTAGCTGCTGTTTTTTCCGCTAACAGCCCCAAGCGCCGTCACGGTGGCGGTGGTGCTACCGTCGTACGTTTTTGTGGTGGTTACGGTAGGGGCGCCAATGGTAAGCTGTATCTTCGAAAGGTTAAACGAGCGAATCTCTCCGTAAACGGTACTATAGTAATGGCTGCTGGCGTAGGTGCGGAAGTAGTAGGTAGCATTGGGAACCAGCCCCTCAACGTTGAAGGAGAAGATTATGCTGCTGCTACTACTTGCTCCCGACGCCCCTTTGCTGAGCTTGGTGCCGTTGTCGATGGTAGGGGTGCTGGAGGTGGTGGAGTACACAATGCCGTAGTCCGATACGCCCACGGGCTGGGTGAGGTTGCCGCCGAGGATAGCGGCGGTGCTGGTGACGCCGCTTGCCGTAGCGGTGGTTACTGCGGGCGCCGTAGAAGGGTACTCGTAAGCCCCAAGGTCAATGGTGGTATTTATCTTGCGCGCTATGCCGTCGAGGTCAACATCGGTGCTGTTTTGGACGTTATCGCCTTTGTTGATGGCGGCGGTGCTGTTGTTGGTCAGGTGGTAATCACCGGTGGTGATGGGGCTGCCGGAAGCACCGGGAGGAGAAGCCGCGGATTTAAATTTGGGGTCGGTGCCGTCCCTCAGCGAGCTGTTGAAAGTAAAAGCGCCTGAATAGTTGGCGGCGTTTGTGTTGGTTCCATTGGTGCTGGCATTGTTGTAAAGAATGGAGTTGTAGAAAATCGTCTGGTTGGCAGCATCTATTCCGCCGCCGGCAGTAGGAGAGTAGTTGCCGCTGATAGTAACGTTGATAAATTTGTTGTTTGTTGAGCCGGCCTTTATGCGTACTCCACCGCCCTCCCTAGCGGACCAGTTACCCGCAATGAGAACGTTTGTCAGCGTGCTTGCGCCAATGGCACAACCATGATCCTCGTCTGTACGACCGCAGTATAGATATATTCCACCTCCCCAACCATTTTCAGCGGTAGTGGTTGTTCCGGCTTTATTTCCGCGGATTTCGGCGTTGGTAATCGTTGCTTGGGCATGGATATTCATTCCTCCGCCTTCGCGTCTGGTTGTATTGCCGGAAACGACGATATCTTTAAAAACAGTTGCACCGCTTTTGTTTGTCGAATAGTCGAATATCCCGCCGCCGCCGTAGTTTGCATCTGTTCCACTGTATGAGCAGGTGTTGCTGGTGAAGCGGGATTGGGTAATGGTGCAAGGGTATGTTTTATCGCCAGCGTTTGCCGAAATGTACAGCCCTCCGCCACGATAGCCTGCGGTGTTTGAGTTCACAATTACGTTGCTTACGACGATGTCGCCAAGCCTGAGATGTAATCCACCACCATAATCCGCCTTATTATTATATACGTAAAGGTGTTGCAGCGTAAAGTTACGGGTAACGTATACTCCCCCACCGTCAGAATGGTTTATGGTTACCCCGTTCACCGTCATGCTACCGCTCGCGCTTGTAGAATATCCATCGCGGACGGTAAAGCCGTCGAGGCAGCCGATGTACCCGCCGGAGGATTTCATATCTCCGGCGGCAACTACCACGTGGTAGCAGTTGTCGATGGCAGCTGTCGTATTAATTTCGCCGGAGAGGATGGTTGCGTTGCTCATTTGCGTTACGCCACTTGAGATTACTGTGGCGCGCGCCGCTACCGTTGCTTCGGGCGAGGATGCGCTAAAGCCGCCGTACACCTTCACGCCGGGCTTCATTACAAAAGCGTTATGGCGGTTGGTTGTGCTTGTTGCTGTTGGCGGGCTTGTCCAGCTCCAGCCGGAGGCGCTATACTTGGGCGTGTACGTTCCTGCGGCCACCCACACTTCGTCGCCGGCCGCCGAGGCGTTGATCACCCGCTGCAGGTCGGGGCACGCCGTTGCCCACGAAGTGGCGCTGGCGGCGTTGGCGGCGGTAGTCGTGCCGTTTGTTTTTACGTATCGTACTGTAGCCAGCGCCACTCCGCCGTGCGCCAGCGCGAGCAGCGCCGTCAGGAGCAGGGCAAGGCGTCCCGCCCCAAGGCGCCCTTGCGCCTTGGGGCCGCGCCTGCCGGAGGGCTGGGAGCTTCCTTTTGTTTCGTTTTGGAGTATCATAAAGCTGAAAAAATTTTGAATTTTGAGCTGGGCAAAGCGGGCGCACGGAAGCTTTCGCTACCTTGCGCCCGCGCAGCCCACAACTTAACAAATCGTTGAGAATTTACCCGCTATGTTTTTTTTAAATACATACCATAAATACGCTAAAAAATACGAAATGGGCGGAGTGTGCTTTTTGCTAAAAAAAGCCCATTCCGCCCATTTCGTTTAGGTGAAAAAAAGTTGCTGCAATTTTGTGCGCACATGCGCCGTTAGTAAAGAGCAATATATATTGTGTAGCGAGTAACTTAACTCGCTGATTGTCCGGTGTGTGTGTGTGTGTGTGTGTGGTTTAATTAAAAATATTTCTGCCACAAAAGTGTTATAATTTGCAAATTCTGCAATTCTGTAAATTTTTACAGAAAAAGTACTGTTATTTGTAAATACTGTAAATGAAGAAATGCCTCCTGCACCTGCAAAAATTTCAGCGCAAAATTTTGTAAATCCTGTAAATTTTGCAGTTCTGTAAATTTCTACTGGCGCGAGAAAATTCGTACTTGTTTTTATGTTGCTGCACGTTGTTGGCATAGCTTCGTAAATAAATCGGCTGCAAAGGTACATAAAAGTTTTCAACATGCAAAATATTTGGAGGGAAAATTTACAGAATTACAGAATGAGAATTTACAGAATTACAGAATGGGAATTTACAGAATTACAGAATGAGAATTTACAGAATTACAAAATTTACAGAATTACAGAATGGAATTTACAGAATTACAGAATGAGAATTTACAGAATTACAGAATGAGAATTTACAGAATTACAAAATTTACAGAATTTACAGAATGGAATTTACAGAATTACAGAATGGAATTTACAGAATTACAGAATGAGAATTTACAGAATTACAGAATGAGAATTTACAGAATTACAGAATGGAATTTACAGAATTACAGAATGGAATTTACAGAATTACAGAATGGATAGAATTTACAGAATGAAAATTGGCAGTGTCATATAATTGGATGTTGCGCCGAGCTCTGCTACAATTGGCTTCGCCGAACTTTGCTTCGATTGTCCGTAGGGCAATAATATCAATAGCAAAATCGGATACCCCCTTGTCACCAATAGCCCGTAGGTCTTTAACTTCGTCGTTTTTTATTAATTCCCTACGGGATTAGTCAGAGAAAAACAACGAAATTTCCGCTCTTTGCATCCCGTAGGGATGCGCCTCTCGGTAGAAACGCATCCCGCCACCGCTCTTTGCATCCCGTAGGGATGCATCT
>JAISLN010000061.1 GCA_031290835.1 Prevotellaceae bacterium | reverse complement strand
CCAAATAAAAGAAATACAGTACAAAATAAACAGCAGACCCAGAAAAAATTTAAACTTTTATTCACCTAAAGAAATTTTCTTCCGATATTTGCACGATAAAGTTGCATGGAGATGTTGAATCTACAGTCGGTCGATGGCTACCTCTTTGCAACCGTGCTTCTTATTTTCAGCATGGGGATTTACGAATTATTCATTAACAAAATCGACGTTGTGAGAAAACGAAAAGACTCCCGGCCGAACTGGTTGGTGATAAACAGCATCGACGACCTGAAATCTTCGCTGGGAAAGGTAATCCTGATGATTTTAATCGTTTCGTTCTTCGAACATTCATTAAATATCAAGTATGAAAATATCAGCGATCTTTTATTTTTAGGCATCGGAATATTGCTAATTTCGGCAGCGCTGTTTTTAACTCATGCACACAGGAAACATAAAAACGAGTAAACAAGTAGCGGCGCCGTTCGGGCGCCCAAGTAAACAAGTAAATTATAAAAAAAAATAATTTAATTAATAAAAAAATGGAACACAAGCATCACTACGTCGGGCTAACCGACGCTCAGGTCGTAGAAAGCCGAAAAAAGCACGGCGAAAACGTTTTGACCCCGCCGGAAAAAGAGTCGCTCTGGGCGCAATTTCTGGAAAAATTTACCGACCCCCTTATCATCATTCTGCTGGTTGCCCTGGCGCTATCCATCGGCGTGTCGTGCTACGAGTTCTTTTCGGGGCACGCCGGCATAAGCACATTCTTTGAGCCGGCCGGCATCCTGATTGCCGTGCTGCTGGCTACGGTGGTAGGCTTTTGCTTTGAGCTGAGCGCCAACAAAAAGTTTGAGGTGCTGAACAAGGTGAACGATGACACGCTGGTGAAAGTCATCCGCAACGGCAACGTTTGCCAAATTCCGAAAAAGGACGTCGTGGTGGGCGATACGGTAATTCTGGAAACCGGCGAGGAGGTGCCCGCCGACGGCGAGCTGCTGGAGGCCGTTGCCCTGCAAATCAACGAATCGACGCTTACCGGCGAGCCGGTCTGCAAAAAAACGGTGAACCCGGCCGACTTCAACCAAGACGCCACCTACCCCTCCAACCACGCGATGAAGGGCACCACCGTCGCCGACGGGCACGGCATCATGCAGGTGCTGAACGTGGGCGACGCCACCGAGTACGGCAAAGTGTACGAGGGCGCCCAAATAGACAGCAGCGTGAAAACGCCGCTCAACCAACAGCTGGACAGGCTGGCCAACATGATTACCAAGGCGAGCTACGCCATTGCCGCCCTGATTGTTGCCGGTCGGTTGGTCAGCTACTTTATTGGGCTACAAGATTTTGGATGGATAGAGCTTGGCAGCTACTTTCTCAAAACGGTGATGATTGCCGTAACGGTGATTGTGGTAGCCGTGCCGGAAGGCTTGCCGATGAGCGTTACCCTGAGCCTGGCGCTGAGCATGAAGCGGATGCTATCGACCAACAACCTCGTCCGCAAGATGCACGCCTGCGAAACGATGGGCGCCGCCACCGTAATCTGCACCGACAAAACCGGCACGCTCACGCAAAACCAAATGAAGGTCTGGGGCTACGATTTTTTTGGCTACAACGATTGCCTTGGCGGTAAAAGTCAAAAAAACCGCAGCGCCGACATCATTTACGAAGGCATCGCCGCCAACTCAACGGCCTACCTCGACTTTTCCGACCCCGCAAAAGTCAAGGCGCTGGGCAACCCGACGGAAGGTGCGCTGCTGCTGTGGCTGCACGACAACGGCGTCAACTACCTGCCGCTGCGCGAAGAGGCGGAGGTGGCGGAACAGCTGACTTTTTCTACCGAGCGCAAGTACATGGCAACCATCGTGCGCTCGCCCTTGCTGAACAAAAAAGTCCTGTACGTGAAAGGTGCGCCGGAAATTGTGCTCGACTTGTGCAAAACCGTGCCGGTGGCGCAGGCAACAATTCAGTCGCAGCTGCTCGACTACCAAAACAAGGCGATGCGAACGCTGGGCTTTGCGTACCAAATCATCGAAGACGACAGCAGCTATATCCATGAGGGCAAGCTGCAAAACGTAAGCTTGACGTTCTTGGGCATTGTAGCCATCTCCGACCCGGTACGCGCCGAAGTGCCGGCCGCCGTGAAGAGCTGCCTGAACGCCGGCATCGACGTAAAAATTGTTACCGGAGATACGCCGGCCACGGCAAAGGAAATTGGTCGCCAAATTGGGCTGTGGGGCAGGGACGAGGACGAGCTGCACCACCTTGCCGGAGCGGAATTTGCCGCCATGCCCGACGAAACGCTGCTGGAGCGAATTTTGAGCCTGAAAATTCTCTCCCGCGCCCGCCCGATGGACAAGCAACGGCTGGTGCAGCTGCTGCAATCCAAAAATCAGGTGGTAGCCGTTACCGGCGACGGCACGAACGACGCGCCGGCGCTCAACGCGGCGCAGGTCGGCCTGTCGATGGGCGACGGCACGTCCGTTGCCAAGGAAGCGAGCGACATCACCATTCTGGACAACTCGTTCAGCAGCATTTCGCGGGCAATAATGTGGGGGCGCTCGCTGTATCAGAACATTCAGCGCTTTATCCTTTTCCAGATGACCATCAACGTAGCCGCCTGCCTCACGGTGCTGATCGGCGCGTTTCTCGGCACGGAATCGCCGCTGACCGTTACGCAGATGCTGTGGGTAAACCTGATTATGGACACGTTTGCGGCGCTGGCGCTGGCTTCGCTGCCGCCCAACGAAAAGGTGATGAACGACAAGCCCCGCAAAACTACCGACTACATCATCAGCCGGCCGATGGCAAAGGGTATTTTGGGCGTAGGCATGCTGTTTGTGGCCTTGCTGTTCGGTCTGGTACAGTATTTTAAGCACGCCGAAATCGTTTCCCTGAGCAATTTCAGCCTGACGGATTTTGCGGCCAACTTCTTTAATTTCGGCGCAGGCGGCGAGCTGACGCCCTACGAGCTGTCGCTGTTCTTCACGATTTTCGTTATGCTTCAGTTCTGGAACATGTTCAACGCAAAAGCGTTCATGTCCGGCAAGTCGGCTTTTGCAATGCTGGGCAAGTGCAAAGGGTTCCTCGCCATTGCCGGCGTAATTCTCTTCGGCCAGTGGCTGATAGTTACCGTTGGCGGCGAAATGTTCAGCGTAGTGCCGCTAAAGCTTTCGGACTGGGGAATAATTATCGGCGCAAGCTCGCTGGTGCTTTGGATAGGAGAGCTGGCAAGGCTGCTTAAGTAGGTCGCAGAGCTCGGCGCAACATCATACAATGTATGACGCCACCAAAAATTCATTTTTTTACAACGGCAAAAGCAGCTCCAAGCTGTGAGATTATACGCTTTTTTGGAGGATAGCTATCAACATTTTTTGAATATTCGCCACTTGCTTTCCCAAGCTTGCCTACTAAATCAATGGGGTTCAATGAATTTTGGTTTTAGGCTTACGCGCAATACCTCTCGCTTCGCACAGCTACTCATTTTGTTTTTTCAAGGTGTTCGTGAGCTCGCCTTGCGCAATTCAAAATTCAAAATTTCTTCTGCCCTGTCCACCATGTAGGTTGGGTTGAAAGCCTCCAGTTCTGTGCGCGGACGAAAGCCCCACGTAACCCCGCAGGCGGCAACCCCGCTGTTGAGCGCTGTTTGCATATCCACGTTGGAGTCGCCCACGTAGAGCGTCTTTCGCCTATCAACGGCAGCGGCGGCAAGGATTTCGTAAACAATGGCGGGGTCGGGCTTGGGGGCGATACCCTCCCGCTGCCCCAGCACCTTTACAAAGCGAATTTTGGGGAAGTAGTGCGCCACCAGCTTGCAGGTTGCCGCGTGGTACTTGTTGGAGGCAACCGCCAGCGCCACATTCAGCTCCTGCAGCCGCCTCAGCAGCTCGCCAACGCCCGGGTAGGGAGCGCTGTGCTCCGTGTCGTGCTCCCGGTAGTAGGGCATGAAAGAGGCGCGGAGCCGGAGGATATTCGCCTCCGTTTTTTCGCCTTCCGGGAGCGCCCGCTCCAGCAGCTTGCTGAGGCCGTTGCCCACAAATTGCCGGTACGCCTCCAGCGGATGGGTAGGGAAGCCGTTGGCGCGCAAGGCGTAGTTGGCGCTGTTGGCCAAATCGGCTATGGTGTTCAGCAGCGTGCCGTCGAGGTCAAAAATAATCAGGTTTACCATGCTAAATTTTTTGCCAGCCTGTGTAGTAGCGCACAAAGATAGGCAAATACTTTCAAATAGCCCTCCTGATAAATCCGGGAGGGGGCTATCCTTGCCGGCCTAGCCCACGTTGGTGGCACAGAGCAACAGCACAGCCAAATTCGGGAAGCTGTAGCCAACCAAGCGGACGCGCTACTTTCTCACCCAAACGGCTGTAATATCACCAAAAACAACCTTGTGCCACGAGCCAACCTCCTTGTAGGCGTCGGCAAAAAACTTTTTGTTGTGCTCAGCGTAAACTTCGTCGGGATTTAC
>JAISLN010000060.1 GCA_031290835.1 Prevotellaceae bacterium | reverse complement strand
AGAAACGGTGCAGGCGCAGCGCATAGAGCGCCTCGTGCAGCCGCTCAAGAACCTGTTTGGCGCGGTGTTTTTCGTGTCGGTGGGGATGATGATAGCGCCGGGGGTGATTGCGGAGCACGTTGCCCCGATACTTATCCTCACCGCCGTGGTGCTGGTGGGGCGCATCGTGTTTGCCACGCTGGGCGTGATTGCCTCGGGCGAAAGCCTCAAGGTGTCGCTGCAATCGGGCTTCAGCTTGGCGCAGATAGGGGAGTTTTCGTTCATCATTGCCACGCTGGGCATTCAGCTGGGCGTTATCCGCGAGTTCATCTACCCCGTGGTGGTGGCGGTATCGGTCATCACCACCTTTACCACGCCCTACGGCGTGAAGTACTCGGAGAGGATATACCGCTACCTTGAGCGGCGGATACCCAAGCAATGGGAGCGGCTGCTCACCGGCTACGCCCACGCGCGGCAAAAGGCAGACGACAACCCCTCGAACGACTGGCTGACGCTGCTCAAAAGCTTGTTCGTCCCTTCGCTGGTTTACTTTACGCTCGCCGTGGCAGTGGTCATTTTTGCGCGGGTGGCGCTCACCCCCTTCATTACGGCGCAGCTCCCGTCCCTGCTGGGAAAGGTTGCGGCGGCGGCGATCACCATCTTGCTCATGTCGCCCTTTTTGTACGGCATCACCAGCCGGCGGCGGCTTGCCGCCACCAGCGTGTTCTTCAAGCTGCTCAAGGAAAACCACTTCAACAAGGGCGTGCTGATACTGCTCAACCTTTCGCGCACGTTTCTGTGCATCCTGCTGATACTTTCTGTGCTCCTGCCGCTCTTCCCAAAAGCCACCGGAGTGCTGATACTCATTTCCATCCTTATTGCCATCTTCATCTCCTTCAACCCGCGCTACGAGCGGCAAACCAAGCGGATTGAGGCGGCCTTTCGGGAAACGCTAAGCGGAGATTGACAAAGGTTGGCGCAAGCCAGCCTTTGCTTTTTCATTTTTTCATTTTTGCTTTTTCCATTTTTCATTTCTTCCATTTCTTAACTTTCATTTCTTAGTTTTTAGCTCTTAATTCTCTCCTCCGCCACAATACTTATCAACACTTTATTGTCATTTCTTACAACAGCCTGAAGTTTTAGTACTTTTGTGCTTTCTAAAAAATCCAAAAAAAAACGATTAAACAAAATAAAATAGATAAAAATGAGTTGTTACCCCAAATCGCTGCTTGCCCTTGCCGCAGCATCGTGTATATGTTTTTCGTCCTGCATGGACAACGTTGACCTGAACGACCTCTCCACCGATGTAGCGCTCGGCGGAAAGTTGGCTGTGCCGTTAGGCTCTACTGACTTTACCATCAAAGAGTTGCTTGATAGATACAGGCCGGATGATACCCTCTTTCGCGTGGGGGAGGCCGATGACGGGCTGGTGATGCTGTACGTCGAAAATGTGATGAACTATGAAGTGGGAGTTTTGTCCGAAAGGTTTGACACCCTTATAGATAAGGTAGCGAACTACTCCGTAAAAACCCAGCCGCTTGATTTGAAAGGTGTGTTTGGCGGGGAACTTACGCCACCATCTGGCAGTGTAGTAGAGCGAACCGATACCATGGAGTTTGACTTTAATGCGCTAAACGACGATCCATCTACGCAGGAAATTAAAAAAATTCTTTTTAGGAGCACGGAGGTAGAGGTTAGGGTAAATACTTACAATAAAACCTACCCGGAAGATTTTCTATTGATTACCATGCAGATACCCGGAGCAAGCGATTCCATTGTTATTGACGCCTCACGCACTTTTTCTAAGGAGACGAAAACGAACTTAGAAATCAAAATGAACAAAGAGAAGTCAACCCCCTATACAATTAAATTCAAGATTACGGGCGACGGCACCACCTCAATAGCAACAAGCGACAGTATTAACATCTCCATTACCTTTAAGAACTCGGACTACGTTGTTTACGGCCACTTTTACTACACGGAAGGTAAAAAACAGATGGATCCCTATAAGGTGGATTTGCTCAGCTACCTGCCGGAGGGCACCAAGCTTCGGTTTTATGCACCCTCGTTCAAGTTTAAGGCTTCCAGCAGCATTGGCGTTCCGTTTATTTTTGATTTGGACGCTATAACCTCCTACGCTCACGGGTCCCCCCCTACGCATGTAAAGGCAAATCTGTTGAAAGACAGCGTAATTTTCGGCGCAACGGAGGTTGGGAAAACGGCTTCGAACACCATAATAGTTGACGCGAGCTCATTCCCCGATGGCAACGCTTCTGAAATATTCACAACTGAGGTGGACTCCATAAGCGCAACGTACGCTTTTAGGGCGCCGGAGCGCGGCAGCACTCTTGCGGAGGCGGAGCAGTTCATTGTGCGCGACAGCAAGATGAGCCTGACCGCCAGCGTCCAGCTGCCCCTTTGGCTCGACACGGGCAGCGTGATTGCCTACGCCGACACCCTCGACGGCATTGACGTGGAGGAATACGACTACATTACCAACGCCAAGCTCATTTTTGCCTGCACGAGCCGCCTCCCGTTGGAATTTGGCGTTACCGTAACGCTGCTGGATAAGGATAGGAAAGAAATTGTGGTAACGCAGCCCGACAAGTATCACTACACGATAAGCGCCGCCGAAGTTGACGGCAGCGGTGATGTTAGCCAACCCAAAGAAAGCGAATTTAGCATTAGCTACGAAGGCAGCGTTATCGACGATTTGAAGAAGGCAAAATACCTGAAAATTAGCGTAAAAGCAAAAGGCGCTACGCGCAACTCAAGGATAAAAATTACAAGCAGCGACAAGCTAAGCATAAAGGCGAGCCTCCGCGTGGAGGGCGGCTTAACCGTAAAGCACGGCAAAGATTTTTTTGATTTTTAATTTACGAAACGAATTATTTTTAGAATTTACTAATGAAGCATGAAATTTTTAAATATAAAGCAATGAAGCATTTTTTTATCACGGTGGCGATCATGGCCTGTTGCAGCGTCAGCTTGCGCGCGCAGCAGGTTAATACGCTCTACTTTATGAATAACGTTCCCGAAAGGAACGCCTACAACCCCGCCTTTCAGCCGGTGCACAACGTTTACATAGACCTCACGATAATGCCCAACTTCCGCTTTGACGTAGGCAACAGCTCGCTGGGCTTTAGCGACGTCATTTTTAGCAAAAATATCAACGGCGTGGACAGCACCATCACCTTCCTGCACCCGGCGGCGCTGAAAGAAAAGGATAACTTCTACAGCGCGCTGCGCAAAACAAACCGAATTTACGGGGATTTGACGTTCAACCTCATTGGCTTTGGCTTTAGGGTGAAGAAAAATTACTTCACGGTGGACGTGTCCCAAAAAGCATCGGCGGGCTTTTACCTGCCCAGAGATATGTTTAAGCTGGCGCTGTACGGCGCGGGCAAAGGATCGGGAGGCTACTCCGATGTGTTTGACCTGAAGCGGTTGGGTGTTCAATCCTCCGTTTACACCGAGTTTGGTCTTGGCTACTCGCGCAAGGTAAACGACAAGCTCACCGTTGGCGGCAAGCTCAAGTACCTCATCGGCCAGGCGAACATCAACACGGATATAGAAAAGTTGAAGCTGACGATGGACAACGATAGGTGGAACATATCGGGCTCGGGCACGCTAAACGCCTCGCTGCCGCTGATGGATATTCCCGTTGGCGCCGATGGGCTGGTAGATTTGGCAAATCTAAACCCGGAAATAAATACCGAATCAATCAACGGCATTAAAGATATTGCCAACATAATTCTCTCCTCCAACAACGGCTTTGGGGTGGATTTGGGCGCTACCTACAACATTTTGCCGGAGCTGCAGCTGTCGGCGGCGCTTATCGACCTTGGCTTTATTCGCTGGCGCAGCAACCTTACCAACGCCTCCTTCAACGGGAACTTCGAGACGACGGGTATTGACTACAACCCCGGCGATAAGGTTGAAGACAGGCTGGACACGATGCTCCAGACGCTGGAAGATGCGTTTGTATTCACCGGCTCCCACAGCAGCTACACCACCGCGCTCTCTACCCGCCTAAACGTGGGCGCAGAGTACAGCGTGGTGAACAACAAAATAGGCTTCGGGATGCTCTCCTCTACGCTTTACGCCGGCAAAAGCCTCTACACCGACCTCACGGTTGCCGCCAATTTGCGCCCCTGCACGTGGTTCAGCACCTCGTTCACCTACTCGCTGCTCCACGGGCGGTTCAGCAACGTGGGCTTTGGCGCGCAGCTGCGCGTAATGCCCTTCAACATGTACATTGCCGTTGACCGTATTCCGCTGACGTTTGCCTCGCAGGAGCTGCCCGTCCCCACCAACCTGAAGAGCGTAAACCTGCAGGCCGGCATGGTGTGGGTGATAGGCGACCCCAGAAAGGTGGGCGATGACGATGGCGACGGCGTGAAAAACAAGAGGGACAAATGCCCCAATACGCCGCCGGGATACAACGTTGACAAGCACGGATGCGTGCTGGACAGCGACTACGACGGAGTAACCGACGAGACGGATAGGTGCCCGGGTACGCCCCTTGCCGTGCGCGTTGACAGCTGGGGATGCCCCCTCGACGACGATGGGGACGGCGTATCGAACATTGCGGACAAGTGCCCCGGCACCCCTGCCGGCGTTCCGGCAGACTCCACCGGCTGCCCGTTTGACCTCGACAGCGACGGCGTATTCGACTACCTCGACAGCTGCCCCAACACCCCCGCCGGCGTGCCGATAGATTCCGTCGGCTGCCCGCTTGACCTTGACCTCGACGGTGCGCCCGACTACGCGGACATCTGCCCCGAAACGCCCGCCGGCGTACAGGTAGATTCCGTCGGCTGCCCGCTCGACGCGGACGGCGACGGCGTGCCCGACTACTTAGATAAATGCCCCGAAACGCCCGCCGCAGCGCAGGGCAAGGTAAACAGCGACGGCTGCCCGCTTGACGCGGACGGCGACGACGTGCCCGACTATTTGGATATTTGCCCCAATACGCCCGCCGCCGCCAAAGGTAAGTTGGATAGCGCCGGTTGCCCGCTGGATACCGACGGCGACAGCATTGCCGACTACGAGGACAACTGCCCGACAATCACCGGCGTGTCGAGCAACTACGGTTGCCCGGAGATAAAAGCCGCCGTGAAGCAGATTTTTGAAAAGGCGCTTGCAGGTATTGAGTTCCAGCTGGGGAACGCCGCCATCAAGCCGGAATCATACGGCGTGCTCGACCAGATTGTTGCGGCAATGACGGAAAACGAAGATTACATCCTCTTAGTTTACGGGCATACGGATAGCATCGGCGTGGTAGAAGACAACATACAGCTGTCCGAAAAACGCGCAAACGCCGTAAAAGCGTACATTGAGCAGAAAGGTATTGCGGCAGACAGAGTAATCGCGCAAGGCTTTGGCGACACCCGACCGGTGGCAAGCAACGCTACGGAAGAGGGTAGAGCCAAAAACCGTAGGGTAGAGTTTATTGTGAAGTTTGAGCGGTAAGAAAATACTCGTGGATGTGCGGGGTTATCGTCCGTAATTAATTAAGGTATCATTATTTAAGATGGTTACTTTTTAATGGACATTTTGCTATAATCTTTGCAGGTAGGGTGGTATGCAAAAGGCACGAAATTTTTCTTGCAAAAATCAGCAGGAAAAATTTCGTGCCTTTTGCATACCCCACCTCACGCAGGATTAATTCTCGCGACGATTTGAAATACACCCCAGAAACAGTACCTTTGCCTTTGATGTAATATTGTGAACGATGAAATACTTTAATATAGCAGGGCCATGTAATAGCGCAAAGCATTACATGATAGATGCGTCCACCCGTTTAAAAGGCGTAGAACAGCTAATTGACAGGGAGCAATACTTTGTCATCCACGCGGCACGCCAGAGCGGAAAAACAACCTACCTGCAGGATTTGACCCAACGGCTCAACGCCGACGGGAAATACTACGCGCTGTACTGTTCGCTGGAAAGCGTGCAAGAGGTAGCTGAAGCGAAAGAGGGGATACCGGCAATTTTGGATTGTATCGTTATTGCCTTGCAGCAATCGTCCATACCTTTTGTTTACGATGAAAAGTATGAGAAGGACAAACAAAGCCGACCAATGGTATTGCTGAACGACTTTCTGACAAATCTGGTGAAAAGTTTGGACAAGCCATTGGTCATTCTTTTCGACGAAGCGGACTGCTTGAGCGAAGGTACTTTGATTTCTTTCCTG
>JAISLN010000059.1 GCA_031290835.1 Prevotellaceae bacterium | reverse complement strand
TTTTACGGCGTTTTGAAGAGCGCCGACGCCTACCTGCGCTTCGTGATGCTCACCGGCGTTACCAAATTCTCAAAAGTCAGCGTTTTTAGCGACCTGAACCACTTGGTGGATATTAGCTTGGATGAAGATTACGCAGGAATTTGTGGTATCTCGGAATCTGAGATCATCTCTTATTTTCAAGCCGAGATAATAAACCTTGCTGAAAAACGTAAGTTGACATACGAGGCAACGCTTGCCAAATTGAAAAAACGCTACGACGGCTACCATTTTGCCAAGCAAAGCGAAGGCATATACAACCCTTTTAGCTTGTTGAATACTTTAGCCAAAAAGGATTTCAGCGATTATTGGTTTGCTACGGGCACCCCGACTTTTTTAGTCAAAATGCTCAAGGAAAACAATTTTGATGTTACAAGCCTTGAGGGCGAAGTGAAAATTCCGGCGCGCTCTATTACCGACTACCGCGCCGAATATGACAATCCGGTGCCATTGCTCTACCAAAGTGGCTATCTTACCATTAAATCATACAATGAGCGGTTTAATTCTTTCACCTTAGGTTTTCCGAATGAAGAAGTAAAGTACGGCTTTTTCAACGAGCTGCTTCCGGCGTACATGCCTAAAAAAGACATCCAAAGCGAGTTTTACGTGGAGTACTTTATTGAAGATTTACTATCCGGCAACGTGGACAGCTTCATGACCCGCCTGCGAGCTTTTTTCGCCGGCATTCCCTACGAGCTCAACAACAAGGAAGAAAAGCATTACCAAACGGTTTTTTACCTCCTCTTCAAGTTGATGGGGCAATTCATTGAGGTGGAGCAGCGCAGCGCCATTGGTCGCGCCGACGCCGTTGTAATAACCGACGATAGCGTTTTTGTCTTTGAGTTTAAGCTGACGGAAAACGCCACCGCCGAAGAGGCCGTCAAGCAAATTGACGACAAAAGTTACCTCATTCCGTTTACGGCGGGAGGTAAAAAGCTGGTGAAAGTCGGCGCCGCCTTCAACGCCAAGGAGCGGACTTTAGACAAATGGAAAACAGTGAACAGTGAATAACGAATAATATTTTATGCACTAAGTCATAGCGTCGCAATTTTTATATCCAAATCTTATTTTTTAACTTTTACCTCCTCATGCCAAACATACCTTTAGCGGAGCGGATGCGACCTCAAACGCTGGACGAATACATCGGGCAGCAGCACTTGGTGGGGGAGAAAGCAGTGCTGCGCCAAATGATAGAGGGCGACAAGCTGAGCTCCTTCATCCTGTGGGGACCGCCCGGCGTGGGCAAAACAACGCTGGCGCGTATCATCGCCAACCGGCAAAACCGCAAGTTCTACACGCTGAGCGCCGTTAACGCCGGCGTGAAGGACGTGCGCGAGGTGATTGAGGACGCCAAGCGGCAGCGCTTCTTCAGCACCCCCAACCCCATCCTTTTTATTGACGAAATTCACCGCTTCTCGAAGTCGCAGCAAGATTCGTTGCTGGGCGCGGTGGAGCACGGAACGGTTACGCTCATCGGCGCAACGACCGAAAATCCTTCGTTCGAGGTTATTTCGCCGCTGCTGTCGCGCTGTCAGGTTTACGTGCTCAAATCGCTGGAGGTGGACGACCTAAAAAAGCTGCTGGAGCGCGCCATTGCCACCGACGCCTACCTGAAACAGCTGCGCTTTAACGTAGAAGAAACGGAGGCGCTCTTCCGCTTTTCGGGTGGCGACGCCCGCAAGCTGCTCAACGTGCTGGAAATTGTGGTGAGCTCGTTTGACGGCAGCGAAATCACCATCAACAACAGCGTTGTAACCGAGCGGCTGCAGGAAAATATCGCCCTGTACGACAAAAACGGCGAGCAGCACTACGACATTATTTCGGCGTTCATAAAGAGCATGCGCGGCAGCGACCCCAACGCGGCGGTTTACTGGCTGGCGCGGATGATTGAGGGCGGCGAAGATCCGCTGTTCATTGCCCGCCGAATGGTTATTCTGGCTGCCGAAGACGTGGGGCTGGCCAACCCCAACGCGCTGCTCATGGCGCAAGCATGCTTCGACGCCGTTAAGGTTATCGGGATGCCCGAAGGCAGAATTGTGATGGCGCAGTGCGCGGTTTACTTAGCCACAAGCCCCAAGAGCAACGCATCGTACATGGCGATTGAGGCGGCCATAGCGCAGGTGCGACAATCGGGCGACTTGCCGGTGCCGCTCCACCTGCGCAACGCCCCCACAAAGCTGATGAAAGACCTTGGCTACCACAAGGGCTACAAGTACGCGCACGACTATCGGGATAATTTTGTGGAGCTCGACTACCTGCCTGAAGCAATAGCAGGAACGGCGTTCTACGTTCCCGGCGATAGCGCCAAGGAGCGCGAAATAAAGGCGCGTCTGGAGCAGCTCTGGAGGGGAAAATATAAAATGTGAATGTGCGAGATGGGTTTGCTGAAGCTTGTGCAGGATTTTCCGACGGTGGTGCTGGCGCACGGCGATTTTCCGGCGCACCGGCGGGCGCTACAGCAGCTGCAAAGCGCAGCTACCGTTGTATGCTGCGATGGCGCTGTGGAAGGTTTGCTGAAATTTGGCATGGAGCCTGCCTGTATTGTGGGGGATTTGGATAGCATTTCGCCGCAGCTGCGAGAGCGCTTTGCCGGCAGGATTCACCGCGAGGCGGAGCAGGAGAGCAACGACCTCACCAAAGCCATGCGCTTTTGCATACAAAAAGGCTACCGCGAAGTTACCATTCTTGGGGCAACCGGAAAGCGGGAAGATCATACGCTGGGCAACATATCGCTCCTGGCGGACTACGCTAAGGAGCTGAACGTGCAAATGCTTACCGACTATGGCGTGCTGAACGCCATCCGCGGCGACGCTATCTTCGAGAGCTTTGCGGGGCAGCAGGTTTCCCTGTTTTGCCTGTCGCCGCAAGCCACAATTACCACCCATGAGTTGAAGTACCCGATATGCAACAGCCCCTTGCCCTCGCTGTGGAGGGGTACGCTGAACGAGTCGCTGGGGGATTGCTTCGCTGTGCGCTGTTCGGGGGGCTGTGCGCTGGTGTTCAGGGAATATCCTCGGCAGGCTTAGCGCCTTCTCCCGCGCTGCCACTTGTCTCCGTTGGCGCTACTCCAAAATTCGTCGTAGCTTTTCATCTCAAACTTTATTTCAAGTTCGCTTTCCCCTCTTGTCGCCCAAAACCCTTTGATGCTGGCGTCAACGCGCTGCATTTTAAAGTACGTTTGTCCCTTTTGTGCGCCGGTACGGTATGTCGCAACGCCTTCGTTTTGTATGTTGATGCGCAGGGTGGTGTCGTTCAGGTTAAACCATTCGCTGTCGCCGTCCAACGTTTTGGTGTTCATGGGCAGCACAACGTGTGCAGGGCTTCCGGCAGCGTAGGCGCCAAAGCATCCCACTACGTTTTCGCCGTGAATGTTGCTCTCGGCGTTAGCCGGCGCTCCGCCAAACATGGGGTTGCTGCCGCCCCGGCTCTCCGCTTGCGCCGTCGAAATGTAGCGGTACAGCGTTTCGCTCAACGTATTCACCCTGAAGCTCACCGTGTCAAAGGGGCAGTAGAAAACGGTATCGGTTTGCCCGTCCAACAAGAAGCCGCTGCGCGTAATTTGGCCAATCATCGGCACGTAAACAAGGTCGGCAAAGCCGTATGGGATGCCGCCAATGTCGTACTGCGAGAGCTTCTCCACCCGATTTTTCCTCCGGTAGAGCTGGACGATGCGGACGTGGTCTTCATCCGTTTTTTCGCGCTGAATGAGGGCAGAAACAACAAAGGGCGGCGCGTAGCGGGAGGTGTCGCTTTCCATGTTGATGGGGATGGTTAACGTTCTGAGCACCGACATTTTGTGGGGTACAACGTCTTCAGCCCAAAACTCCTCGTCCGTGCCGTCGCCGTTCATATCGTAGCGTATGCGAAGCTTGTAGAGATTTCCGGGCACAACGGCAAAATCGCTTCGGGTGGCGTAAATACCTTTTCCGGCGTCAAGTAAGGTAAGCTGCTCATCGTTTATCCACACCTCTGCGCCGGATACTGCCGGACAGCTATCACCGCCAAAAAAGTTGGTTGATTTTGTGAGGGTTACCAGCTGCTGCACGGTGTCGGTGGTGAGCATAGCCATCACCACCAGCTTGGGGTTTTGGCTATTCGTATCAATGGTAACGCGCTCTACGCACCCGCCGGCAAGCGCCAGCGCCAAAGGTAAAAAAAGTGCTGAGAATTTCATTTAGCTTCAAATTGATTGATGTTTTTAAGACCGGACGCTATTTTGGAATAAGATCCATCGGGCTTTGCACGGTGAACGTGCTGAGCGGCGGCTCTGCCTTGGTGAAAATGTCCGAAATTTTTGCCGCTTCCACCTCATGCTGTGGGCGGAAATAGTCCGAGTTCATGTAGCGCAAGATGCTTTCCAGCAGCTGCCGCGCCACAATTCGCTCGTCCGGATTTTTTGTAAGGTCTGCCGAGCACATCACCAGCTTGCCGCCGTTGACCTTTGCCTCAAGCAGCATGCCGAGCTTGCGGTTGAGAAACCATGTGTCAATGGGTTGAATAATCGGCTGAAATCCCTTGGGAAAGTCGCTCAGCAGCATCGCCTGTGCGCCGTGCACCAGCTCCCACCATTGCAGCTGAGAGTGGTATTCCGTTGGGAACAGGTCAAATATCCGGTGCGAAGGGTTGATAAGCAAACCGGTGGTATGCGGCGGGCGCATCTTAAACCATGAGGTATTCCAAAATACGGGCGTCATGCGCTGTGCAACGCTTTTTCCGTAGGAAACTTTTCCGGCTGCCAGCAGCAGCACGTTGCCGCCCTTGTGGAGTATTCCCAGCGCTTTGCCGTCCAGCGTATCGGTGACGTACACCTTGCCGGCGTCGGCAGCTGCCGGAAGGGCGGGGTACACCCAAAAGTCCCAATCGTTTGCCACCTCTGTGCCTTTGATGGAAACCTCAAGGTTGAGCCGTGCTGCCGTGCGAACGTCAGGTACAAAGCGTATTTTGCCCACCGTATTTCCGTTTCCTATGGGAATTTCATCCGCATGAAGCGTTCCCTCGGCAACGACACGATTAAGCTTTACGTCCTTTATTTTCCAGCCGATGCTTGCGCTTTTCAGGGGCTCGCGTCCGAAGTGGGCTGTTTCTATTTCGGCTTCCACGGTATCCGTACCTGCAAAGACAAATTTGCGCATTTTGGCGAGCAGCACGGTAGCGTTACAGAATTTTCTAAATTCTGCGGCGGTGATGTACTCTTTTTCGTCCCAAAAAACGTCGGTAACGCCCACCAGCGCCGTTCCCTGTCCCGAATAGTCGTTGAGCGCCAGCAGCTGAAAACCGGCATATCCGGGCGTGCGGAGCGTTTTTTCTATTTCGTGCTTGTAGCACAGCGCCTGCAGCTTTCCCGACGCCATCATAAACAGGCGTCCAAGGTCGCCCATATCGTGGTCTGCGAGGTCTTCCTTGAACAGCTCAAAGTTTCGCGGCTTATTGACTCCGGTATATTTCCGTATTTCGTCAAAATTGGGAAAAACGCACCACTGCCCGGTTTCGTGCGAAACGTAGGGCTGCCGGACGGTATCAATGCGCGGGCTATAGGTGGAGTAGCTTTCGGGGCGACGCTCCCAGCTCAACCCGCGCGCGCCGGCCTTCACGTGGTATTGGCTGCGCGGCTGCCATGCCCAGCCGCCTCCTACCGACGCGCCGGTATATACGCGGCGGCCGTCGGTTGCCTTCCAGTAGTCCACAAAATCGCCTGCCCATCTCACCCAATGCCTTCCGGCAGGCTCGTTGCCGAGCGCCAACATGCAGAATGAAGCATAATTGCCGTATGCTTTGCTTTGGGCCACGGTTTCGTCCATAATGTACTTATCGCTTGGCTTACCGTCGCCGAGGGTGGTGGAGTGGTTGGGCCAGCTTGGCCCCTCGGGTTGCAGGTAAAATCCCGCAAGATCGGCCGCAATGAAAGCGGCTTCGGGCGGGCAGAAGGAGTGAAACCGTACATGGTTTAGCCCAAATGACCGTGCTACGGCAAATACCCGCTGCCACTCCTCCACATTCATAGGCGCGTAGCCCGTGCGCGGAAACAGGCAGTTTTCTACGGTGCCGCGCAGCATGGTTTTGCGCCCGTTGACGTAAAAGTAAACGCCTTTGATGGAAAATTCGCGCATCCCAAATTGCACTTTCCTTGTATCCTTCAGCTTGCCGCTTTCGAGCTGAGCCTCCAGCATGTAGAGTGCGGGGTCAAATTCATCCCACGTTAGCATGTCGCTGCCAAACGGCAGCGTAGCTTCTACAACGCCCTCGCCTTGGCTGATGGAAAACGGCACAGTAACGGTAGAAGTTTCGTGCGTCTTGGGGCTGTTGAAGCTTTTTGCCTGCAGGCGAATAGCTCCCTTGTAGGGCACATTTTTCAGGCTCTTAACGGCCATTTTCACCACAGCAGAGTTGTCGGATAGCTTTGGAAATACCTGAATATCATCAAAAAAGATTTCATCCTGAACCCTCAGCTCCATTTTACCCACAATGCCGTTCCAGTTCCCTTGCGTTTGGTCGGTAATGCTGTGCGAATCTATTCCTACGTTGATGTCCTTAATTCGGTTGTCCACTGCGATGGATATAGTATGTTTTCCGGGCGCAGCAGCTGATAAATCAAAAATATGAGGCACCGATAAGCTGTTTTGCATACCAAGCTCTTTTTTGTCTATCCACACGCGGCTTTCAATGTGCGGTCGCTCGAGAAGCAGGGTAATTTTTCGCCCTTTCCATGCGGCAGGTATCTCTATATCACGCTGATACCATGCTACGCCAACGTAATGTCGGTCGGGCGTGAGAAAAAACGAAAACTTCACGTTGCCCGGCTGACGATACTTTTCCAAGCGCGGATAAAAGAAGAACGAGCTGTCGTAAATGCTGCCCGTCCACTTGGTGGTCAGCGAGGGGATATCGCCCTTCAGCCTTTCGGGCATGGAGGCGGGGAGCAGGATGCTGTCGTCCAGCGTCTTCGCATACCACTTTTCGGCGATACCTGTAGCTTCGCGGTCAACCTTAAAGCGCCATACTCCGCTCAAGTCAATGCTTTGTGCGCACACGGAGATGCAGGATAAGGCTGTGAGCAGCCC
>JAISLN010000058.1 GCA_031290835.1 Prevotellaceae bacterium | reverse complement strand
TTGGAGCGGACAAACTCGTAGTACTTTTCCAGCACCGGCAGCACGGCGGCAAAGCGCGACGTGTCGCCGGTCAGCCTGAAGTTCTCCACTTCTGCCCAGCTAAACAGGGGCGGGTTGATGCAGTTGGAGTTGTCTTCGCCGAACATATCTGCCCCCGTGCTTTCGCTAATCGTCCTCGAAATAGCCCCCGAGGTGTGCTGGCGGCAGTAGAAGTTATCCAGCGACTGTATGCCCGGAAAAATGTGGTGCGCATACCTGCCAAACATGGTCATAAAGATGATGTCCCACTGGTAAATGTTGTCGTCAAACGCTTCGTCGTACCAGCTGGAAACAAAGGGAGAACTTTGCGCCGGCGTTCGCATGTGGTCAAAAGCCAGCTCCCACGCCTTGTAGTACATGTCCACCCAGCCCGCGCTGTCCTCCAAAACGGGCTTGGGGAGCTTATCTCTGTTTTCGGCAAAGGTGGGCAAAGGCGTCGGCACGTATTGCTTTTTGCTAAAGTACTCTCCCCGCTCATCGGCGGCAAGAGTAGGGTAGGAGGCGGTAGGCAGGCAAAGCAGCAAAAGCGCTGCGAGTAGTAATTTGTTGCTCATTTGTTATCAATTTTAGTAAGTAAAACCGCAAGGCTTGCGCATAAATTTTTAGCGCACAATGTTAGGAAAAAAATGTGCATTTTGCAACTGAAGAAGATAAAAAAAATAGCTAATTAACAGCTGATACTTTAGCGGGCAATCGGGCAGCAGCGTCAAAAAAAAATGCTGAAAACAAGGGTGCATTTGGCTACGCCGCACCGGCGCTATGGGGCGGCGTTTTGCGGGGAGGTTCCTCCACTCCGCGCGCTCGTTCCTCTTGCGCTCCGGTCGGAATGGCGGCAGGGAAAGAGCTTTTGAGGCAGCCCCGTGATCATAGCGCTACCTTTGTAACCTTTACCTGCTTGGGAGCATCTACTTTGGTTTCTATTTTTCCGTTGGGTAGCTTTTTGTGGCTTATTTTGATGGCGCCGTAGGGCGTGGGGTAGGCGCCCTCCACCCACTGCAGGTCGCCGAGAAACGGCGTAATCTTCACAGCCTTGCAGCCCGGCTCCACGATTTGTACGCCCAGCACGTGCTCCAGCAGCCAGCTCGCAGGCCCCGACGACCACCCGTGGCACAAGCTGTGGCGGTATCCCGGATAGCAGTATGCGCCAAAATCGCCGTGTATGTCCTTTTTACCCTCCACCGGCAGCTCGTCAATGCCGGTAACGTTCTGCGCCCAGTCCAAATCGAAGTCTTCCCAAAACGTGGTGGCGCCAAGGTCTATCATTTTGCCCCAGTACAGGCGGATAACATCCAGCGCCGCCTGCTGCCGACCGGCTTTTGCCAGCGCCTCCAGCATATAGTATCCGTAGAACGTAGAAAATCCTTTGGCGCCGTCAACCGCAATCACCTCGTCGCACGCCGTTTTTGCGTCCATTATGCCGGCAACAGCCATCAGAGCGGCGGCCTGCTTCAGGTTGTTGGCGGGTTTTAGCTGCCTGTTGATGCGCCCAATGCCCAGCGCACACTTTGCGCCGGCTTCCGGCTGCTGCAATATCTTGCACAGCTCTATGGCGTCTTTCAAAGCCCACACCAGCAGCGCACGGTAGCCGGCCTCTACGCCCTCCATGTTGGGCGTGGAGGGCCAATCCAGAAACTTGCGACCAAACGTTTCGCTGCCGTCTTCACCGATATGCTCTACAATGAAATCTATCAGCCCAACAATGTAATCCTTATGCCTCTGCAGAAAGGCCAAGTCTCCGTGATGGAAATACCATTCCTTTTGTATAATCAGGTACCAGAACGAGTAGGCGCTCATGCCGTTCATCCAGCCCGGCAGCGGAAATTGCTTGCAGGCGAGGTCGAGGCTTTGGGGCACTACCGGGTTGTTGCCAAACACGTTCTTGATGGTCATCACCTCCGGGTGCATGTCGCCAAGCCACACGCAGCGGTCGCGCTTAACGCCGTCCCACAGGTACTCCTGCATGTTGAGGTGTACGGTATAGGCGGCGGTCATCCATATTTTGTTCAGCTTTTCGTCGCTGCAGGTGAACGCCCCCACGTAGGGGATATCGCGAAATCGGAGGATGGCGCGCGCCTCCTTGAGGGTTACGGTGCGGTTGTTTTCGAGCAGGTCGATGCGCACAAAGCGAAAGCCCGTGTTGCCTATTTCGATGGAGCCGCTGCGCGGAATTTCCATTACAATATCGCGCTTGGCGTGGTCGTCGGTAGAGAAGCCCACCTTCCACTCGCTGTTGAGCGTTTGGCTGTTTGCCTCGCCCACCGATTCGCCAAAGCGGATGCGCACCAGCGACGGACGGCGGTCGCCCGAGCCCATGACCAGCTGAATGCCGCCGTGCAGCTCGCGCCCGTAGTCGAGCAGGATGGAGGCTTTTTCGTTCTCCGTGCTTGTCAGGCGGCAGTACTCCGTGGTGTGCGCCATGTCTGCCTGCCCGTTGCCTGCGCGGAGCAGCACTTCGGCGTTTTGTACCAGCTTGCCGCTGGCGCCGCCGTAGCTCCACACAATGCGCTGCGGCGCAATGTAGGTGCGGCTCAGCGGATCGGCTTGGGCTACCTCAAAAAAAGCTTCGCCAAAAGTCGGCGGCAGCTGCGCACGGACGCTTGCGCTTACGCTAAACAGCGCGGTGAGCAAAAGGATACGCTTCATAATTTTACCATTTTTTTCCTGTGAAAAACTTATGTTTTTTTACTTTGGTAAAGGTATATAAATTTTGGATATTACGATGTGGGTTAGGCGCAAGCGGCAAGCCAACCCGCTGCCGGCAGCGCTGTAATGCTCGTAAAAATTGATAAAAATTCTGCTGCAATTTTATAGTATTCCCGTTTTACAAAAAAAGAGGTTGTCCCGCAGGGTAGGGGGCAACCTCTTTAGCTAATCTAATGGCTATTTCTTCTCACTACCAGCCCGGATTGTTGGGCTTCAACGCCGGATTCAAGACCAATTCCGTTTGCGGTAGCGGGCGCAAATAATCGCGATTGACATTGAACTGATACCCGGATGCCCCAACAGCGGTAGTGCTGTACGGGTTGATGTAGCCGTCTTTTACCGGAATAGCGGAAACATCACCAAGTAGCACGCTGGTTTTCCCCTCCCATTGGCTTCTGACGGCGCCAAGGGGTATGTAATCCACGATTAGCTCATCGGCAGCTGCCCAGCGGAAAATATCGTTTCCTCTGTAAAAAAACTTTTTTCATTCGTACGCGCTTGGAAAATCTTGGTTTTTCATCTACTTTTGCACTTTGGCTAAGCATTAATTCTCAACCTTCAAAATTCGGCTACATAATGGTATCAATTTCTACCCTTGCTTTTCTGAACAAGCTAAGCAGAAACAATAATCGCGAGTGGTTTGGCGCGCACAAGAGCGACTACCTCGCCGCCAAGGCCGATGCCGAGCGGCTGGCCATGCAGCTGGTGGCGGGCATCCGGGAGTTCGACGGCAGCATAGGCGAGCTGGAGCCAAAGGACTGCATGTTTCGTATCTACCGCGATGCGCGGTTTTCGAGCGACAAGTCGCCGTATAAAACCAACTTTGGGATAGCGGTGCAGCGCGGGGGCAAAAAGAGCCGCTACGCCTGCTACTACGCGCACATAGAGCCCGGCAACTGCTTCCTGAGCGGCGGTATCTACATGCCCGAGCCGCCCGTCCTCAAGGCGCTGCGCCGGAGCATTGACGTAAACTCCGAAGAATTTTTGGAGCTGGTGGCGGAAAAAAATTTCAAAAAATATTTTTCGGCGCTCTCCGATGAGAATAAGCTGACAAAGGCGCCGCAGGGCTTCGACAAAGATTCGCCCGTGGCAGAATACCTCAAGCAAAAAGATTTCTACGTCATGCGCGGCGTGCCCGACGAGGAGGTGTGCGGCAAAAGCTACGTAAAGCAAACCCTGCAAGCGTTTAAAGCGCTCAAGCCCATCAACGATTTCTTCAACGCGGCCATAGAGGAGGCGGAAGGGTAGGGTTTGTGATTTCGGAATTATATCGCCGTATTTTTCACTTCAGCTCCAGCACGTAAACGCCTTTTCCGGCAATGGCAATATCGCGGTTCAGCGCAACTTCTTTGCCCGAAACAACATCTTTTCCGGTGGTGCATGTTCCGGTTACTTCGTAGTACCTCTGCGGGTTTAGGATTTGCTCCTTTTCTGAGCCGTTTACGATGACCAATACCCTCGAATTGCCGGCTATCCTTGCATAGGCGTAGCATTCGGTGCTGTAGTCGGGCGCATAGTGCAGCAAGCTGCCTTCCGCAACGGCTTTGCTGGTTTTTCGCCACTGCAAAAGCGTCTGTAGGTAGCGCCACGCTTCATTTTGCAAGTCTGTGCGACCCTCTTTTGTAAAAGCGTTGGCGTTGTCCTCTTTCCAGCCTCCGGGAAAATCCTTGCGCAGGTTGCCATCGCCCTCGCTTTTTTCGCCCGTCAGTAAAATTTCCGTTCCGTAGTACAGCTGCGGAATTCCGCGCGTAGTGAGGAGCAAGGCCATGGCCTGCCTGAAGCGGTGCAGGCTGGTTTCTTCCCGCTTCGCAAAGCGGCTTACGTCGTGATTATCCAAGAAAATCAGCAGGTTGTTCAAGTCCGAATACAAAAAATCTTGCGCCAGCACTTCGTATATTTTTTTCAGGGGATTTTTTTCTGTAGAGTGAATGCTAAACGCCTGCTCGCAGGCATTCATCCAGCTGAAGTCCATGACGGTTTGCAGGTTCGATTGCCGGCCGTTCAGCTTGGAGTTTTGCTGCCACCACGCAAGGGGAGCGGAGCTGGTGTACCATGATTCGCCCACGATATTGAAGTCGGGGTACTCGTTTTTCACCGCTTTGCACCATTGGGCAAGAAAGCCGAAATCCGCGTAGGGATGCGTATCGTGGCGGACGCCATCTATGCGCGCCTGCTCAATCCACCATATACTGTTTTGGATAAGGTAAGTGGCCAGCAGCGGGTTTTGCTGGTTGAGGTCGGGCATTTCCGGCACAAACCAGCCGCCGACAGCGCCTTCAGCTTCCGATTGCGGCGCGTGAACGTCCATTACCGCGTACAAGCTGTGCGTTGTCGGCGCAAATCCGTCCTGATGGTTCAGCCAGTCGGAGGTTGGCAGGTCTTCCATCCACCAGTGCCGAGAGCCGCAATGGTTGTAAATCATGTCCATCACGACTTTCATGCCCTTGCTATGGATGCTTTCCACCAGCCGGCAGTAGTCGTCGTTGCTGCCCAAGCGCTTATCTACCTTGTAAAAATCGGTAATTGCATAGCCGTGATACGATCCTTGCGGCATCCTGTTTTCCAGCACGGGGTTTAGCCATATCGTTGTAGCTCCCAAGTCGCGGATGTAGTCCAAGTGTTGGCTTACTCCCGCCAAATCTCCGCCATGGCGGGCCAATGGATCGCTTCTGTCAACGGCAACGCCATCCCAGCTGTCGTTGGCCGCATCGCCATTGGCAAAGCGGTCGGGCATAATGAGGTAGAGAACGTCCGAGGGGTTGAATCCTTGGGCGCCTTTGGATTGAGCGCGTGCCTTCAGCTCGAATGTTTGGGTCGATTGCTTTTTGCCGTCTGTAAAGGTGAATTTTAGCAGCCCCGGCTGGGCCTCTTTCCCTATTTTCAGGTAGAGAAAGAGGTAGTTCAGATTTTCTACGGCTACGATTTTTTCCAGCTTAACGCCTGCATAGCTCAGCTTGACTTTTGCGTTGGCAATATTTTTTTCATGGACTAACAGCTGCAGCTCGGAGTTTTTCATTCCCGTCCACCAAAAGGCAGGCTCCATGCGAAGCGGAAATGAAAGAAATGGAATGAGCAGCAGGCATGAAAACAGTAACGTTCGCTTCATTTTTTTAATTCACGTAATATGTTTGTTTAAAAATATTTTTAATCGTCATTTCGTTGATTGCTAAATTATGCTATCACCTCCGACAGGTCATTTTCCTTGTCTGACCGCACAATGGTTGCTTTAGCATCTCAAGAAACAGCCTCTAACATAATCTTTTTTAGCTGAATTTGGTTCCGGCAAAGTTAAGCCTTTGTTGGAAGACGACGCCGGCATTTTTCCCTATTTTTTTTCCGCTATGCTGATTGCGTATCCGCCGCCCGGCGCGGACTTCAGGGTGAGCGTTGATTTATGGGTAACGTCTGTTTTCCTGATGGTGTAGGCTTGCGGGTTGGTTTTGTAGTGCGCGGTTGGGGCGTCGGCGTAGATGGTGGCCGTGTACTTTTTGCTCGGGTCGAGAAAATCGAGCTTAATTTTTGACGTGAAGCCCTCTTCGCCGCAAACGTTTCCCACAAACCAGCTGCTGCTTCCTTTGGCTTTTCGGGCAACGGTGATGTATTTTCCGGGCTCTGCCTCCAAGTACTTGCTGTCGTCCCAATCAACCGCCACGTCTTTGATGAGCTGAAAAGCGTCCAAAAAGCGGTTGTAATTTTCCGGCAAGTCGGCCGCCATCTGCAGGGGGCTGTACATCGTAACGTAGAGCGCCAGCTGGTTTGCCAGCGTGGCGTTTACGTGCGAGGTGTTGTGCGGGTTAACTTTTGCAATGTCCATCTCAAAAATACCGGGCGTGTAGTCCATCGGCCCTCCTATTAGGCGGGTGAACGGCAGCACGGTGGCATGGTTGGGCTTGCTTCCGCCAAAAGCTTGGTACTCCGTGCCTCGCGCCGATTCGTTGCCAATCAGGTTGGGGTAGGTGCGGCAAATGCCGGTTGGACGCACAGCCTCGTGCGCGTTGACCATAATCCTGTACTGCGCCGCCTTTTCTATGGCGTACAGGTAGTGGTTGTTGATCCACTGGCTGTAGTGGTATTCGCCGCGCGGAATGATGTCGCCCACGTAGCCGCTTTTGACGGCGTCGTAGCCGTTGTCCTTCATGAATTGGTAGGCGCGGTCGAGGTGGCGCTCGTAGCTGCGGGTGGAGGAGGAAGTTTCGTGGTGCATAATCATCTTTACGCCCTTGCTCGCCGCGTAGCGATGAATTTCCTGCACATCGAAGTCGGGGTAGGGGGTGAGGAAGTCGAACACGTAGTCTTTGGAGTTCCCAAACCAGTCCTCCCAGCCAACGTTCCATCCCTCCACCAGCACCGCGTCAAAGCCGTGCAGGGCTGCAAAGTCGATGTACTCCTTTACGTGCGCGGTGGTTGCGCCGTGGCGTCCGCTGGGTTTGACGTTGGCGTAGTCGGTAACGCCCAGCTGCACGCCGGGCAAATCGTCGGTGTACGCCCAGCTTTTGGCGCCGGTAATCATTTCCCACCAAACGCCAACGTACTTTACGGGTTTTATCCACGAGGGGTCGTCAATTTTGCAGGGCTCGTTGAGGTTTAGCGTAAGGTTGGACGCCAAAATGTCGCGGGCGTCGTCGCTTACAATGACCGTGCGCCAGGGGCTACGGCAGGGAGCTTGCAGGTGTCCCTTTGTTCCGTTGGCGTCGGGGGTGAGGTGCGATTCAAACACGAAGCTTGTGTCGTTCAAGTTCAGGTGCATGCAGCTGTAGCCGATGAGCGCCGCCTCGTGCAGGTTGATGTACAAGCCCTCGTCGGTTTTCAGCATCAGGGACGTTTGCACTCCCGTGGGGGAGAACGGCGTTTGGGATGAGTTGGGGGTGATGGCGCTCGGCATCAAGCCCCTGATTTCCGACAGGCGGGAGGTGGTGTAGTCGTACTCCTGCGTATCGTAATCGCCCGGAATCCAGTAGGCAATATGGTCGCCGGCCATGGCAAGCTGCGTTCGCTCCTCCTTCAGGATGAGGTAAACCAGCTTTTTTTGCTCCGGAAATTCGTAGCGAAATCCCAGCCCGTCGTCGAAAAGGCGGAAGCGGATAAGCATTTGGCGCTCGGTGGCCGGCTGAACCAGCGTAACGGCAAGCTCGTTGTAGCGGTTGCGGATATCTTTCGTTTCGCCCCAAACCGGCTGCCACGTTTCGTCAAAGGAGCTTGCTTCGCTGTTGGCAACCTGAAAACCGCTGTAGAGGTTGCTTTGTATGCGCGGCTTTTCCGGGGCTTGACCTTCGGCCGAAAAATCGTCGAAGGTGCGCTTTACGCCCTCCGGCATTAGCTCCAAGCCCAGCTTGCTCGGCTTAATCACCGTTTTGTTCTTGTAGGTAAGGGTGTAAACCGGAGCGCTGTCGCCCGAAAGCGAAAAGCTCATCCTTAAATTCCCGTTGGGGGAAGTCAGCGTCTGCGCGCTTAGCGCAGCGCACGATAGCGATAGCAGGAAAATGGCTCCTGAAGTTTTTTTGCTCATACTCATTAGATAATTCATAGTTATTTATACCTTTGTCTATTATTAAATGTAATCTGTCAAAATTATGTCAACATTACCCGTGCCCATTGCCGCTTATCCTATTCGCTCCGGCTCTTCGCTGCCATGCAGAGAAGGAGCGGTTGCCGACGAATATACCGAAATGGAAAAGAAGCTACTTGAGCAATACGGCGAAAATATTGCCCAGCTGCGCGAATCCCTTGCCGGAGCAGCCCCGTTGGAGGGGGTGGAATATGACGAGCGTGGTATTCCCATAGGCTATACGGTGATGGAGTGGTTCGACGAATTAGACCAAAAGCTGATAGCCCACTGGGGCGAAGAGTACCGCGAATTGGCAAATAAAAGGCGCACCGGATGGAACGAAGAAGGGCAGTGGAAATTTGATATACTATAATTAGATGAATTTTACCGTCATTTTTTCTCCCATATCCAAAAACGATATTGCAGACGTATATTGTTATATTGCGTATGAATTGAAAGAACCTTTGATGGCCGATAAATATATTGCAGGGATATATCAATCCATTAAAAAACTTGCTACAAATGGAGATATTTATGCTCTTTGCGAAAGAGAGTATATTCAAAAACTTTATGGCCCCAGTGCACGAACGATTACCTATAAAAAAATGACAGCTGTGTATAGCATTATAGGTAATATTGTACTTATCCGTCGTATAGTGGCAAGCAGCTTGGTGCGTTGATATTTTCTTGTTCATTGTACAATTTATTTACTTCTTAAAATACAAACGATATTCGCCCGGCGCCAACGTTACGTTTTCCGTTGCGGACGCTACGGTAAGCTCCTCACCGGAAAAATGCTCCCTCCAAATTCCCGCCTCACCAAAGCTAACCGCTTTGCTCAGCGCCGCTACATCGAAGTTGGCCATTGCCACCGCTGCTGCCTCGGGCGACCGTAGCGCAACGTACTTGAAGTTGCCGGCCAAATCGGTAGCATAGTCGGAGGTTGAAAAAACCGGATTGCTTTTGCGCAGCGCTATCATTTTTGCGTAAACATCGTACAGCGCCCTTCTGTTCGGCTCCTCGTAGTAGCCCCAGCGAATGGGCTTTTTTGCCAAGCGGTCGGCGCCGTTGCCCTCCAGCGGAAAATCGTACCCCAGCTCGCCGAGCTGCCAAATCATTTTTGGCCCCGGAATGGATAGCAACATAACGGCCGCCGCTTCGGTGCGCTTCAGCGCCGTTGCGAGATCTTTTGCATCGTACCCGGTTACGGTTTTGCCGTAAGCGGTGTTTTTGAACATAATCCGCTCTTCATCGTGGCTTTCCATGTAGGAAACCAAGCGGGGAGCCGTCCAGCCTCTTTGCTTGTACGACGCCCACGACAAGTCGCCTTTCGGAGAACCGTTGCTCAGCTCGTTTCCGTAGCCCATAGTCGCTTCGTTCATGCTGTAGTTCAGGTTTCCCCAGAGCCAAATGCCGTGCTCCGCCAGCGCTTTTTCTTCGCTGTTGTCGGTCAGATGTTCAAAAATGACGATGGCGTCGGCTTTGCGTTTCCGGATTTCATCCGTCATTCGTTGGAGGATGCGGATGCGGGATTCGTCATACGCCCATCCGTCGCCCGGTTGGTTGGTGAAGCCTTTGGTGAAGTCGAAGCGGTAAC
>JAISLN010000057.1 GCA_031290835.1 Prevotellaceae bacterium | reverse complement strand
GTGTGTGTGTGTGTGTGTGTGTGTGTGTGTGTGTGTGTGTGTGTGTGTGTGTGTGTGTGTGTGTGTGTGTGTGTGTGTGTGTGTGTGTGTGTGTGTGTGTGTGTGTGTGTGTGTGTGCTTAATTAAGAATGAAGAATTGGGAATGAATAATACTCCTATCGGCAGAATGTCTGAGCTGTGATTTGTAAATTCTGTAATTCTGTAAATCCTTCTTCGGTCGGAATGGCAGCTGCGGCAAGTTGTTTGATTTGTTGCGGGCACGGTAGGGGCAAAAATTTTTTTGCCCCTACCGTAGCGGGGCTGCACGGGCAGTACGAAAAAATTCGTATCCGTTTTTATGTTATTGTACCTCGTTTGCATAGTTTCGTAAACAAATCGGAGGCAAAAGTATAAAAAAGTTTTCAGCGTACAAAATATTTTACAGGAAAGTTTGCCCTGATTGCGCACTTAAGCCATAATTGGCGCCCTCAATTTTTTTCGTATATTTGCGCGAAATTTAACCACAGAATACCCACTTCGTAGAAAATCATATCAACCATAAAGCTTATGAAACGTTTAATTGCTATTTTTTTCGTATCGGCGGCGGCGGGCGTTTGCCTATCCTGCCGGCAAGCGGTAGCGCCACCCGCCCCGTATGGCGCCCTGCCCACTGCCCACCAGCTAAGGTGGCAGCAAATGGAGTACTACATGTTTGCCCACTTTGGCCCCAACACCTTTACCGATGTGGAGTGGGGCGACGGAACGGAAGACCCGCGCGTCTTTAACCCTACCGGGCTGGACTGCCGCCAGTGGGCGGAAACGGCCAAAAAAGCCGGCATGAAGGGTATCATCATCACGGCAAAGCACCACGACGGCTTTTGCCTCTGGGGAAGCCAATACAGCACCCACACGGTGCGCACAAGCACGTGGAAAAACGGGCAGGGTGATGTGCTGAGAGAGCTGTCGGATGCCTGCCGAGAAGCCGGGTTGAAGTTTGGCGTATATCTCTCGCCGTGGGACAGAAACCATCCGGCATACGGAACGCCCGCCTACAACCGAATTTTTGCCGACATGCTCACCGAAGTGCTGACGAGCTACGGCGACGTATTTGAGCAGTGGTTTGACGGCGCTAACGGCGAAGGCGAAAACGGCAAAAAGCAAATCTACGACTGGCCGCTTTTCAACCGCACCGTTTACGAGCACCAGCCGCACGCCGTTATTTTCAGCGATGTAGGCCCCGGTTGCCGCTGGATAGGCAACGAGCTGGGGCGCGCCGGACAAACTTGCTGGTCGCGCTTGGACGCCGCAGGCTTTGGGCCGGGAAGCGAAGCGCCCGCAGCGGATACCCTTAACTCGGGCAACGTATTCGGGGCAGCTTGGATACCCGGCGAAACAGACGTGTCCATTCGTCCGGGCTGGTTCTACAGCCCCGCTACCGACGACAAGGTGAAATCGCTCGACCACCTGCTGGATATTTACTACACTTCGGTGGGGCGAAACACCAACCTCCTGCTGAACGTCCCCCCCGACCGGCGCGGACGTATTCACCCCAACGATTCCACCCGCCTCATGGAGCTGCGCGAAAGGCTGGACGCCATCTTCAAAGCAAGCTTGCTGAGCGGGGCAAAGGTAGCTGCCGGCGCCACCAGAGGCAACGCCCCGCAGTTTAGCGCCGAGCACGTCTTAGACGATAGCTTCGACACCTACTGGGCAACCGACGATACGGTAACCACCGCTGCGCTGGTATTTGACCTCCCGCAAAAGCAAACCTTTAACCTGATTCTCCTGCAGGAGTACATTCCGCTGGGGCAGCGCGTGGCCGCCTTCAGCGTAGAGTACTGGGACGACGAGGCTGCCTCATGGGAGCTGCTGGCCACCGCAACCACCATCGGCTACAAGCGTATTCTTCGCCTGCCCGCCACCACTGCAGCAAAAATTAGGGTCAACATTCTACGTTCGCTGGCTTGCCCAACCTTGAGTACCGTTGGCTTGTACAACGACGAATAGCCGGAATTGAAAGGAAGAATTGAAAGGGAAAAGAGAAGATAAAAGGGGTATAAAACAAAACCCGCTCTACACGAGAGCGGGCCTTCTAACCTAAAACTTAACCTATGAAAAAACTCTACTGTGCTTTCGCACGATACAAAGGTAGGTCATTTTTGAAGTTTTGATTCTCAAAATGTTTTAATTAATGTTGTCAAATGCTATTTCTCTTCTATTTGCCTGTCTATCAGTTCTATTATTTTCTGTAAGGCGGCGCTTAATCCGTCACAATTCTTTCCGCCGGCTGTTGCAAAGAACGGTTGACCACCCCCGCTGCCCTCTATATGCTTGGCGGCTTCGCGCACAATTTGCGAGGCGTTGAGCCCCTTTTTTACCATGTCGTCGCCAAGCATGAGCGTGATTGCAGGCTTGCCGCCGGATACGCTTGCCATCGCAAAAACAATGTCGGACGCCGTTGCGCGAAGCTGAAACGCCAGCTCCTTTGCAAAATCGGGCGGAACATCCATCTGCGCGTCCACTTGTGCGCCCCTTTGCAGCTGCACCAGCCTGTAGTCGCCCTTGTCCACCGCGCGGCTAAGGAGGTCGCACTTGAGCGTGGCGATGCGCTCTTTTACGTAGCGCTCCACCTGCTTTTGCAAATCGGCGTTTTCGCCAATTGTCTTTTTTATGGCGGACACAAGGTTGGGCGTGTTGTGGAAAAAGGCGCCTATTTCCCTGAACAAGCTTTGCAGGCCGTACAGCACCTGCTCGGCGTTTTCGCCCGTTACGGCCTCTATGCGCCGCACACCCGCCGATATTGCCGCCTCCGAGGTTATTTTGAACAGCCCGATTTGTCCGGTAGCCTTTACGTGCGTTCCGCCGCACAGCTCCACCGAATCGCCCAGCTGAATGACGCGAACGCTATCGCCGTATTTTTCGCCAAACAGCGCCATGGCTCCCAGCTCTTTTGCCGCCTTCATCGGCACGGAGCGGTGCTCAACAAGCGCAGAATTTTTGCGGATAAGCTTATTCACCAGCTGCTCCACGCGCACAACCTCCTCATCGCTTACCTTCTGAAAATGCGAAAAGTCGAAGCGCAGGCCGTTGGGCGAAACCATGGAGCCTTTTTGCTCCACGTGCTTTCCCAGCACCTCGCGCAGCGCGTGGTGGAGCAGGTGGGTAGCCGAGTGGTTGTTGGCGGTGGCGGTGCGCTTCTCAACGTCAACAACGGCGAGCAACGGCGCGTCTGCATTTTGCGGCAGCCGGGCGGTGATGTGCACGGTCAGGTTGTTTTCCTTGTGCGTGTTCAGCACCTCTATGCGCTCGCCTGCGCTTTGCAGGTAGCCGGTGTCGCCCTGCTGACCGCCGCTTTCGCCGTAAAAGGGCGTTACGTTGAGCGCTATCTGATACTGCTCTTTGCCCTTGCTCTTCACTTTGCGGTAGCGCCTGATGCAGGCTTCCGCCTCGCACGTGTCGTAGCCGACAAACTTGAAGTCGGCGCCGGGGTTTACCTCTACCCAGTCGCCCGCTTCTACCGCAGCGGCGTTACGGCTCCGGTCTTTTTGCGCGTTCAGCTCCTGCTCAAACGTTTTTTGGTCAACGGTAAGCCCCTTTTCACGCGCCATCAGCTCGGTGAGGTCAAACGGGAAGCCGTAGGTGTCGTACAGCACAAAGGCTGTTTTTCCGTCAATTTGCGTCTTGCTTTCCTTTTGCAGCTTTTCTATTTCGGAATCGAGCAGCCGGATGCCGATTTCGAGCGTCCGTAAAAAGGTGGCCTCCTCTTCGGCTATCACTTTTTCCACCAAAGTTTTTTGGGCTTCGAGCTCAGGGAAATGCTTCCCCATTTGCGCAACCAAGATGGGTACCAGCTTGCAAATAAACGGCTCGTTGAAGCCGAGGAAGGTAAACCCGTAGCGCACGGCGCGGCGCAGAATGCGCCGGATAACGTATCCTGCCTTTACGTTACCCGGCAGCTGCCCGTCGGCGATGGAGAAGCTCACCGCCCGCAGGTGGTCGGCTATGACGCGCATGGCGACGTCGCAAGCGGCGTCGTCGCCGTATTTTTTTCCGCTTAGGGCGGCTATTTCCGAAATAATGGTTTGGAAAATATCGGTATCGTAGCTGCTTTTTTTGCCTTGCAGCACCATGCACAGGCGCTCAAACCCCATGCCCGTATCAACGTGCTTGGCGGGCAGCGCTTCGAGGCTGCCGTTTGCCTTGCGGTTGAACTGAATGAACACCAAGTTCCAAATTTCTATCACGGTGGGCAAGCCTTTGTTGACCAGCGTAGCTCCGTCAACCTCGGCGCGCTCGGCGTCGCTGCGCAAGTCCACGTGAATTTCCGTGCAGGGGCCGCAGGGGCCGGTATCGCCCATTTCCCAGAAGTTGTCTTTTTTGTTGCCGTAAATGATTTGCGAAGTAGGCAGGAATTGCTTCCAGAGCTCCAGCGCCTCGCTGTCCTGCTCAACGCCGTTGGCCTTGTCGCCCTCAAAAACGGTAGCGTACATGCGCGATTTGTCGATTTTGAGCACGCCGGTAAGCAGCTCCCACGCCCACGCAATGGCCTCCTTTTTGAAGTAATCTCCAAAGCTCCAGTTGCCCAGCATTTCAAACATGGTGTGGTGGTAGGTGTCGTGCCCCACCTCCTCCAGATCGTTGTGCTTGCCGCTTACGCGCAGGCATTTTTGCGTATCGGCAACGCGGCGGCACTTGGGAGTGGCGTTTCCCAAAAAATAATCCTTAAACTGATTCATCCCCGCGTTGGTAAACATGAGCGTAGGGTCGTTCTTTACCACCATTGGCGCCGACGGGACGATGAGGTGCTCCTTTGATTTGAAAAAATCCAAAAAGGCGCTGCGAATTTCTTGTGAAGTCATTTGGGATAATTACGAATTAAAAGTTACGGAATAATTGGCAAAGATAAGCAATTGCGCACAATGTTTTGTTTCCGTGCCAATATTTAATTGCCCTGTGCGGGTAAATTGCGCCTGTCGGCACAGAAAAACAGCCGAAGCATTTTGCTGCTTCGGCTGCTTTTTCACCCGTTGGGCGCTATGCTATTTTACGGCGCTTACTACGGCGTCAAAGGCGTTGGGGTGGTTCATTGCCAAGTCGGCAAGCACCTTGCGGTTGAGCTGTACGCCTTTTGCGCTAAGCTTGTTGATAAACACCGAGTACGTCAACCCCTTTGGGCGAACGGCTGCGTTGATGCGCTGAATCCACAGCGAGCGGAAGTTGCGCTTTTTGGTGCGGCGGTCGCGGTAGGCGTAGGTTAAACCTTTTTCGACGGTGTTCTTGGCAACCGTCCAAACGTTGCGGCGGGCAAGAAAGTTACCCTTGGCAAGCTTCAAAACTTTTTTGCGCCTCGCTCTCGAGGCAACGCTGTTCACTGAACGTGGCATTTTTTTTCTCTCCTTTTGTTGTTTATGAATGGTTAGCGTTTCCCTGCATCGGAACTCTTTCCTGCTAATTCATTCGGTTAAAAAAAACGGTAGCTGCGTAGCGCAGGCTACTTTTGTACAAGCAGGTCTCTTACTTGCCTCAAGTTGACGCCCGCTACCAGCGTAGAGTGCGACAGGTTGCGCTTTTGCTTGGTAGTTTTTTTCGTCAAAATGTGGCGCAAGTATGCGTGCTTGCGCTTGATTTTTCCTGATCCGGTGAGCACAAATCTCTTTTTGGCTCCCGAATTTGTTTTCATTTTTGGCATCTTTATTTGTTTATTTTTGAGATTAAGGGGTTTCAAATTTCGATTTTCGCCATTCCAGCCGGCGCAAATGCTGCGGCAATCCGCCTACTTCTTTGCCTTGGGCGCCAAAATCATGTTCATGCGCTTGCCTTCGAGCTTGGGTAGCGTTTCCACCTTGCCCCACTCTTCGAGGTCGCTCGCAAAGCGCGCCAGCATTGCTTCGCCTTGATCCTTGAACATAATTTCGCGGCCGTGAAAAAAGACGTATGCCTTTACCTTGTCGCCGTCCTTCAAAAAATTTTCGGCGTGCTTCAGCTTGAAGGCGTAGTCGTGCTCGCCGGTGTTGGGGCCAAAGCGGATTTCTTTTACCTCTACCTTCACGGCGTTGGCTTTCATTTCCTTTTGCTTTCTCCGCTGTTGGTAGAGGAATTTCTGAAAGTCAACAATTTTGCAAACGGGCGGGTCGGCTTGCGCTGATATTTCGACCAAATCCAGCTCCATTGCCTCTGCCATTTTCTGCGCCTCCGGCAGTGAATAAACGCCTTGGTTTACGATATTTTCGCCTACTAAGCGCACCTGCGGCGCACGAATTTCGCGGTTAATTTTGTATCCTGAAGAATCGTTACGGCGTTGAGGTAACGGTCTTCTCCCCGTTGATTTTGGCCTCGAAGATGGCCTGTTGCCACTAAAGTTCGAGCTGTAAGACTGAGTCTTTATAAGGTTTTCCTCCTAAAAAATTAACAATACGCCTGTACTTAACTGCTTGAGCATCAGCCATTCACAGGCTTAAATGGGTGGTGCTTGTTGCGCGGTAGCCGTTAAATCACGATACCACAGCCAGCTATAAGAGGGTGCAAATTTCGGTTTTTTTCACCAAAAAAACAAGAAGTAGCAAAAATTTTTATTTCAATTGCGGCTTCTCTCCGCTCTTTTTCCAACGCCTGCGTTGCTAAACGCTTATTTCACTTCGGGTTAAGAGGGCTGCTTGCCGATGTACGCCAAAATTCCGCCGTCAACGTAGAGGATGTGCCCGTTTACGAAGTTGGAGGCTTCGGAGGCGAGGAATACTGCGGGTCCCTGCAGGTCGTCCGTTTTTCCCCAGCGTGCAGCCGGCGTGCGGCCGATGATAAAGGTGTTGAAGGGATGCCCGTCTTCGCGCAGCGGCGCGGTTTGCGGCGTTTCGATGTAGCCGGGGCCAATGCCGTTGACCTGAATGTTGAACTCTGCCCACTCGCAGGCTAAGTTGCGGGTCAGCATCTTCAAGCCGCCCTTTGCGGAGGCATACGCCGACACCGTTTCGCGCCCCAGCTCGCTCATCATGGAGCAGATGTTGATGATTTTTCCGCCGCCCTTTTTTATCATGTACGGGGCAACGGTTTTGGACATGATGAATGGCCCGTTGAGGTCAATATCTATCACCTGTCGGAAATCTTTGGCGCTCATCTCTACGGCAGGTATGCGCTTGATGATGCCTGCGTTGTTTACCAAAATATCTATCACGCCCACCTCTTTGGTGATTTGCGCAATGCTGCTGCTCACCTTGTCCTCGTCGGTTACGTCAAATACGTAGCCTTTGGCGTCCACGCCGGCGGCTTTGTACTCGGCTTCGGCGGCTGCAACCTTGTCGGCCTGCAGGTCGTTGAACACGATTTTTGCGCCGGCAGAAGCCAGCGCCTTGGCAATAGCCATCCCAATGCCATACGATGCTCCGGTAACCAGCGCAACTTTTCCCGCGAGGGAGAACTTGTCAATAAAACTCATAGCTGTAACAATTTTTGAAGTTAAAATTAGAAAAGGTGTAGCCCATAGGAGAATCGAACTCCTCTTTCAAGAATGAGAATCTTGCGTCCTAACCGATAGACGAATGGGCCATGCTGCCGAAAAATTTTGTTCAGCGCGTGCAAAGATAGCGAGTATTTTTTAATCGGCAAATTTTTGGGGCAAAAAAAAGCTGCTCCGTCAGGCGCTGCGCAGCCTGCTTAGCGATTGCCTCATGCGCTCTAAGGCTTGCTCTTTGCCCAACAGGGCGCACATTTCGGATGCGCCGCCCGGCGTTGAGAGGTGCCCGGTAACGGCAATTCTGACTATCCAGAGTAGCTGTTTTTTCTTGAGGTCGCGCTGCGCTGCCAGCTGCTCCAGCGCACCAAACAGCGCGTCGTTGCTCCAGCCGGCAAGGCTCTCCAGCGCGGCTATCACCGCAGGCAGGGTTTCCCGTGCCAGCTGCGCGGAGGATTTCGACCCCGCGTGCTCAAACAGCTCCAAGCTGTAGCCCTCAAAGCTGTCTATGAATTTTGCGGCGTCCGGAATGTCGGAGAGGGCGCTGATGCGCGGCCGCAACAGCTCGCTGAGGAGGTTGAGGTTGACCGGCGTAGCTATGGCGCTGTAGTACGGGCTTGCGAGCGCGTGCAGCTGCTGCGGGGAAAGCTCCTTCAAGTACTGCGCGTTGAGCCACCGCAGCTTTACCTCGTCAAAAACGGCGGAGGATTTGGATATGCCGCTCACGTCGAAGGCTTCCACCAGCTCTTGGAGGGAGAATTTTTCCGCCTCGGTCTTGGGGTTCCAGCCCAACAGCGCAACGTAGTTCAGGATGGCTTCGGGCAAAAAGCCCTTGGCGATGAAATCCTCGAAGTTGGCGTCGCCGTGCCGCTTGCTCAGCTTGTGCTGCTTGTCCTTCATGATGTGCGGCAGGTGCACGTAGCGGGGTATCTCCCAGCCAAACGCCTCGTAGAGCATGTTGTAGTTCGGCGTGCTGCTGAGGTACTCCATGCCCCTGAAGACGTGGGTTATCTCCATCAGGTGGTCGTCCACAACGTTGGCAAAGTTGTAGGTGGGCATCCCGTCGGATTTGAGCAATACGTTGTCGTGCAGCTCCTTGTTTTCGATGCTGACGTCGCCGTAAACCATGTCGAAAAAAGTGGTAGCGCCCTCCTGCGGCACGTTTTGCCGGATGACCCACGGTACGCCGGCCGCCAGCTTTTCCTGCACCTCTGCCTTGCTGAGGTGCAGGCAGTGCTTGTCGTAGCGCCGGTTGCCCGTTTCGTCTATCAGCGTGTCGAGGCGCTCCTTGGTGCAGAAGCAGTAGTAGGCGTGCGAGGAGCTTACCAGCTCCTTTGCGTACTTTGCGTAGAGCGGTTTTCGCTCGCTCTGCGTGTAGGGAGCGCAGCGCCCTCCCACGTCGGGGCCTTCGTCGTGCCGCAGCCCGGCCAGCTTTAGCGTGGCGTAGATTGCCTTTACGGCGTCTTCCACGAGGCGTTCGCGGTCGGTGTCCTCTATGCGGAGGATGAATTGTCCCCCGTTTTTCCGTGCAAACAGGTAGGCGTACAGCGCCGTTCGCAGGTTGCCGATGTGCATAAATCCGGTGGGACTTGGGGCAAATCTTGTTCTTACGTTGCTTGTGTTCATGCTATAATATGCTAAAATTTACGAAGCGCAGCGCGGTGTTTTCCGCGCTACAGGTTATTTTCGGCGCTGCGGTGTTTTTCCGCGTGGTAGCTCGACCGTACTAACGGTGCGCTTTCCACGTGCGCAAATCCCTTTTCTTTTCCTATTCGGCGGTACTCCTCAAACACCTCCGGCGGCACGTACTCCGCCACCGCCACGTTCTTGGCCGAGGGTTGCAGGTACTGCCCGATGGTTACCACGCTGCACCCTGCGCTCCGCAGGTCGTCCAGCGTTTCGATGACCTCCTCGCGCGTTTCCCCCAGCCCCAGCATAATGCCCGACTTGGCCGCCACGCCGTGCGCCGCAATTTGCCGTATCACCGCCAGCGACGTTTCGTAGGTGGCGCGGCTGCGGACGTCCTTGGAGAGCCGCCGCACGGTTTCGAGGTTGTGCGATACCACCTCCGGGCGAGCCTCAAGGACGAGGCCTATCAGCGCCGCCTTTCCCTGAAAGTCGGGGATGAGCGTTTCCATCGTAATGTTGGGGTTGGCCGCCCTTACCGCCTGTATCACCCTCACCCAGTGCGCCGCGCCCAAGTCCGGCAGGTCGTCCCTGTCCACCGAGGTGATTACGGCGTGCCGCAGCTGCAGGAGCTTCACCGAGCGGGCAATGTTTTCGGGCTCTTTGGGGTCGAGCGGGTAGGGGCGTCCCGTTTTTACGTGGCAAAATTTGCAGGAGCGGGTGCAAACGTCGCCGCCAATCATGAACGTTGCCGTTCCGCGCGACCAGCACTCGCTCCGGTTGGGGCACAGCCCGTCGGTGCAAATGGTGTGCAGCCGGTGCGCGCGTACTATTTCGTTTACCTGCATGTACAGCTTGCCTTGCGGGAGCTGTGTTTTCAGCCATTCGGGCTTTCTTCTGCCAACCATTTCGGGGGTACTGCTTGTTTTGATAGAAAATGGGTGTTGAAATTTTTGTGTGGGCAAAGATACAAAAAAGTTGTAATATAGTGAATAACGAATAGTGAATAACGAATAGTGAACAACGAATAGTGAATAACGAATAGTGAACAACGGGCCTTTGGGAGGTTGACGATAAAGGAGCGGTGCACTCTTGCAAACAGCGCCTCGGGCAGCTCGTCGGCGAGGTGCTGTAGCGTGGCGATGGTCGTGATTTTTTCGCCGGAGGCGGTGTAGATGGCCACGTAGTTGCGCAGCGCCTCGAGGTAGAGGATGTCGTCGAGGGCGATTTTTTGCAGCTTGTAGCCGCTTTTCACCGTGATGCGCGTGGGAGCGCCGGAGACGGGCGAGGCGTCGATGTACCGCAACGCCTTGTGCGCCGCCTTTAGGAAGTCGGCGTAGGCAATGGGCTTGAGGAGGTAGGCGAGGGCGTCCACCTTGAAGCCTTCGAGCGCAAAGGAGTCAAAGGTGGTGGTAAAAATCACCTTCGTTCGGTACGTGCCTATCATCGAAGCCAGCTCTATGCCCGTCAGCCCGGGCAGGCGTTTGTTCAACGTACGATTGCTCCAGCGCCAGCGGCTCGTCGTCCACCACAAAGCACCGCAGCTGCCGGGAGGGGAGAAGGTCGATTTTTGCCATAGCCTTTTGCTGCGCTTAGCCCATGCTTAGTACAAATGCTGCGCTTCCTGCACCTCCTGCACCTCTTTTTTGCTTAGCTTGTGCAAGTCCAGCGCCCGCCATGCGTAGGCAACGTAGGCGAGCACAAAGGGTATCAGGATGGAAACGTAGCTCATGGTTTTCAGCGTAAAGAGGCTTGAGCAGCTGTTTTCGATGGTGAGCGAGCTCTGCAGGTCGGCGAGCGACGGGTAGAAGGCGGTGTTGTTCCACCCCGCGCAGAGCAGCAGCGCCAGCACGGTAAGCACCGTGCCCGCGCCGGCAAACCATATTCCCTTTCGCCACTTGCTGCAAAGCGCCGTTTTGGCAATGCCCAGCAGCACGCCCACCACGCCCAGCAGCAGCCCCGCCAGCACGGCGGGCATTTCGATGAGGTTGGTGAAGTACTTGTACGGCTGCATGAACACCTCTTTGGTTTCGGGGTTTACCGCAAATCCATCCTGAAGCAGCCAGCGCACAAAAAACGTCAAAAAGAATGCCAGAAACAGGGCGGCCTCCCACAGCAGCTGCCTGCGCGATTTGCCTTGCACCTCCTCGTCGTTGATGTTGTTGATGAAGTAGAGCAGCGCCAGCACGCGCGAGAGGAAGAATACCGCCAACCCCAAGCACACGTTCCACCACACCAGCGCCGCCTCGAGCCCGTGCCACGGGCTTGCCCACGACGAAATGACGGGGTTGAGCGCTTCGGTAAGCTGTTGCTTGTTGACCACAAACTCCGCCCCGTTGAAGAACGTGCCCACCGCCGTTCCGATGAGCACCGGCGCAAGCACGCCGTTGAGCAGGAGGAATATTTGGTAGGTTTTTTTGCCCAGCAGGTTGCCCTTCTTTGCCTGATATTCGTAGGAAACGGCCTGCAGCACGAAGCAAAGCAGGATGAGCATCCACACCCAGTAGGCGCCGCCAAAGCTCGTGGAGTAGAACAGCGGGAACGAGGCAAAAAACGCTCCGCCAAACGTAACCAGCGTGGTAAACGTAAATTCCCACTTGCGGCCGGTGGAGTTGAGCAGCATTTTTTGCTGCACCTCCGTTTTGCCTATGGTGAAGAGCAGCGACTGACCACCCTGCACAAACATCAAAAACACGAGTATCGCGCCCAGCAGCGACACCAAAAACCACCAGTAGTGTTGCAGTAGCATGTAGGTAGATTCCATAATTGTACTATTGAAAAAATGAAAGTTGAAAAATTCTTAGTTCTTAGCTTCTTGGCTAATCTCCGGTCCCTTTTTTATGGCGGACAGCATGATTTTGAGCTCTGCAATGAGCAAAACAGTAAATAGCGTAAGGAAGATGAAGAATGTAAGCTTCACCGACGAGGTTGGCAGCTTGGAGATGGCGGCCGACGTTGGCAAAATATCCTGAATAGCCCACGGCTGCCGTCCTACTTCTGCCACCACCCAGCCGGCTTGCCCGGCAATGATGGCAAGAAAGATGGAGATGAGGCACACCCATTGCAGCCAGCGCTTGGCGGCAAACCTATTCTTGTACGACAGGTAGGTGATAACGGCAAAGAGCAGGAGCAAAAAGCCGCCCAGCAGCACCATCACGCGGAAAGCGTAGAAGGTAAGCCCCACCGGCGGTATCAAGTCCGCCGGATCTTGAATATACCCGTAGCCAAAGTACCTGAAGTGCTCGTCCAGCGCGGCGCGCGCCTCCCGCTTGAGGCTGTCGCTCTCCGCCGTGCGGTAGGTGGCCAGCGCTTGAATGGCGAGCTTTCCCCGGTTGATTTTTTCTTGGGCGGAGAGCGCCGGCGTTCCGTCCTTCGCCGTGTATCCGCCCTCAATGAGGTTGACAATGCCCGGAACGTAAGCGTTGAAATCGCGCTCGGCAAAGAACGAAAGCATCTTCGGCAGCTCTACCCTGAAGATGAACGGGGCGTTGTTGTCCTTGTAGTGCTTGTTGGGGGCGAGTATGCCTATCCCCACCAGCCCGGCGCCGTTTTGCCCCTCGTACAGCCCCTCCATGGCGGCGAGCTTCATCGGCTGCTTTTGCGCCACCTGATGCGCCGAGCCGTCGCCCGTCCACGCCGACAGCGCGCAGGCCACCAGCCCAAAGGCGGCGCTCACCTTGATGCTTGCCAGCGCAAACTTGGCTTCGCGCTTCTTGAGCAAAAACCAGCTCGCCACGCCCACCACAAACGTCGCGCCGATAATCCACCCCGACAGCACGGTGTGAAAAAACTTGTTTATCGCCACCGGCGAAAACGCTACCTCCCAGAAGCTCGCCATTTCGTTGCGCACGGCGTCGGGGTTGAAGTGCATGCCCGCCGGGTACTGCATCCATGCGTTGGCCACAAGTATCCAAAACGCCGAAAGGGTAGCGCCAACAATCGTCAGCCACGTGGAGGCGAGGTGAAAACCCTTGCTCACCTTACTCCAGCCAAAAAACATCACGGCAATGAACGTAGCCTCCATGAAAAACGCAAGTATGCCCTCAACGGCAAGCGGAGCGCCAAAAATGTCGCCCACAAACCAGCTGTAGTTCGACCAGTTGGCGCCAAACTCAAACTCAAGAATCAGCCCCGTTGCTACGCCGATGGCAAAGTTGATGCCGAACAGCTTCATCCAGAACTGCGCCGTTTTTTTCCAAAACTCATCCCCCGTTTTGTAGTAAACGGTTTCCATTACCGCCTGAACAACGCCAAGCCCCAGCGTGAGCGGCACAAACAGCCAGTGGTAGATGGCGGTCAGGGCAAACTGCGCCCGCGACCAGCCGATAAGGGAAGGATCAATATTTTCAATCATAGCAGTAAGATTTTGAATGGTAAATAATGGTAAATATTCGGGAAAACGTGTATAGCGTTGCTAAATCTTCATCTCTCAGCGCTTGCCGCGCGGTCAATCAGCTCGCCCGCCACGTACTCCTCCTTGTCCGCCGGGCTGCCGAATTTCCCCAAGAAGTCAGGGAAAAAGAACACCTTCAGGATGGCAAACATGATGAACAGCTTGATGAGGATAATCATCCACAGCGTTTTGCCGATGGTCATGCTCCGAAAGCCCTCCACGTAAAAGCGGAATATGCGTACCGGTATAGAATCTTTGCTCATATCGTGCACGTTGAGTATGTGATTGTTGCGTATGCGGTTTTGTGCTTTTTGCCGATAGCGGCAAACCCCGCCGCAAATATGGGCAATTTTATTGGTATTACGGAGAATTTTACGGTGTGTTTTTTGTTAACGCCTCTCGAAATTTGCAATAATTGGCTTTCTTTAATTTAAAGCTTCGCCGGTCAGCGTCCTCAATAAAACGAAGCGTTACCGAAATTTTGGTCTCATTCGGTATAAAATTTATCCTTCCGCCATGTTTCAGGATTGTGAATGATGTAATCGGAGATGTTTTGATGTGCCTGTTCGTTTCTAATAATGTGTTCGTAATAATTGCGCTGCCAAATAGAACCACCCATTTGTTTTGCGACGCCTATTTTGAATCCACGAATAATTGAACCGATTGTTCGGGATGTCCCCGCGTAGGGGCGAAAAATTTTTCGCCCTCATATTTTTCCCACATTCATTTTTTTTGGCGAAAAATTTTTCGCCCCAACATTCGTCCGCCACAACCGGTTCCGTCAATTCGACGATGCCATGAATATGGTTTGGCGTCACAACATATTCGTGCAATTCCGCATGGGGAAAATGCTGTGGAATATCCAACCCAGCACCCCAAGCACATATCACGCCGGTTTTTTTATTACAGCCATTGGTGTTTTACCGAGATTGCCAATGGATTACGGCATAATCTTGTTATTTATCGTCGTAATGCCCCCATAGCGCAATGACGTGCACCATTACGGCTTCGTTTTCGATTGTATATACCATTCGATGTTTATCATCAATCCGGTGCGACCACACTTGCGCCTGTTGGTACCTAAGGAGCTTGGGCCTCCCGGTGCCTGTCTGCGGATGTTCTTTCAGCTCCTCGAATAATGCAAAAATTTTCTTTAATTGTTTTTTGTTTCCGGCCTTTATATGGGCTTCCAAGTCCTGCTCGGCATCAGGCAATAATATTAACCGGTATGTCATAATCCCATTTTTACCTTCAATTCATCCAAGCTGTACTCCCGACCTTTACCCTCTTTAATTTCCATCACTCCTTTATTAATTCTTTCTTTTAATTCGGGCGATACAAATAAATCCTCGTCGTTGATAGGCGTGAGAATATATGCCTGCTTCCGGCCTCGTTTAAGAATAATTTGCGTGCCCTTATCCGCAAGGTTGAAATAGTCTTTTTGATTAGCCCGAAACTCCCGGCTTGAAATCTGAATAACTCGTTCCATGATATTAAAATTTATTTGTGTACCAATTTTGGTACAAAGATAGCATCTAAATTTTTATATATTCAAATTCCAACAGCTCAATTTTCCTCCTGATAGTAGATTTTGTAGAATTTGTCGTTCCGCCATGTTTCAGGATTGTGAATGATGTAATCGGAGATGTTTTGATGTGCCTGTTCGTTTCTAATAATGTGTTCGTAATAATTGCGCTGCCAAATCGAACCACCCAATTGTTTTGTGACGCCTATTTTGAATCCACGAATAATTGAACCGATTGTTCGGGATGCCCCACGCGGTCGGGTCGTAGGGGCGAAAAATTTTTCGCCCTCATATTTTTTCCCACATTCATCCCCACATTTTTCCCCACATTCATTTTTGGGGGCGAAAAATTTTTCGCCCCTACCATCGTCATGGGCGAAAAATTTTTCGCCCCGACATTCGTCCACCGCAACCGTTTCCGTCAATTCGACGATGCCATGAATATGGTTTGGCATCACAACATATTCGTGCAATTCCGCATGGGGAAAATGTTGTGGAATGTCCAACCAACATTGTTGTGCAATGTTACCGGCATCGTTCAAAATCATTTTACCGTCTTTGATTTTTCCGAAACGGCATATCCTGCCCTGACAACAAATGGTGATGAAATACAATCCTTCCTGTGAATAATCGTATCCTTTCAGGCGTATGCTGTGACGATGATGAATGGCAGGGTCGTAAGGCATATTTTAATTTTCCTCCAGATTTCCGGTTGTTCCATTACTTCGTTGAATATCAAACAAGCCATTGTCTAATCTATTTTCGTGCTTTTGAGATAATAAAGCATTATCAAACAAAACAATATAACAAGATAAAGAATTAAACCAATTGCCAGTATTATGCATATTTTTTCTACAATATGATTTGTTGATTTTCTACATAAAAATATTCCAACAGAAATAAAAAAAGAAAAAGACAATAGTATTATAATATGTTTGTTTAACGATTTCAATTTATGTATATGCCTTACAGCAAATTTTTCTTTCTTTCTTGTTTCAAGTGTACCTTTTCCTTCTTTAATTACATCTGAAATATTTCTCAACTCTTCTCGTTTATTGAAAATAAACGAGAAGAATAATGTGAAAAGAGTAAATGAAATTCCGAAAATGGCAACTGACAATGGGAAAAGAATATCATACATTTTGTTTATCATTTAAAGATAAGAAGTTAATCAATACTCCCTCTAATTTTTCAAGGATAAAGTTCTTGTTAAAAATTTCATCATTTTTCATTTGCTCTTCTGTAACAGAAAATGAATAATTAAAACTATCTTCCAGTGTTCTTTTTAGATTTTCACGGTATTCCGCGATCATAGTTAGTACTTGCTTATTTGTTAAAAGATATCTCACCTGTTTTTTGTTATAGTTCAATTTAAAATCATCGTCTTGGTAAATCTTTTCGGCTATCTCAGCAGGAATATTTTCTAATATAATTTTTCTCTCTTTCTTTAATTTGCTTTTATATGCGTAATCTTGTAGATACACTTCTATTTCATTATCATCTTCAGTTACTGACGACAATGAAATTTCAATCTGATTAATTAACTTATGCTCTCTTAAAGTATTCAATAAAGATGGTTCTTTTATACTTCTAATCGGATATTTAAAAATATCTTTCATTATTAATTTAGCAACACGGGTAACTTCTTCATTGTTTTTTGAAGGGTCTTCATAAACAAGGACATACCAAAATAATTTATACGGGCTTTTTATTCCAATAAGTTTAGGAAATAGTAAAATAAAGTGTGTATCGCTACATAATTTATCATTTTCCTTGAACACAATAATATTGTTTTCATCACAGCTTTGATAAAAACCATCATATAATTTTGTTCGATATGCTGTAACTTGAAGTAATAAACAATCAGTACCGTGAATTTTACATTCCTCATAACTAATTTTATTGACGCCTGTCACACTTGTTTTAGAACGTTTATCACTTGTAACGTGCCAATTTGCATTACGATTATAGAGATCTATGTTGCTCTTTGACAATAGTAATCATACCAGAACACATAGGAATTCCAAACAAAGTTTCTACTGATTCTTTTTCGTCTGTTAAAAATACAGGTACCTTAATATTGTATTCCTTAATTTTGTTTTTATCATTATCCATGACATTTAATCTTTAATTAATTATTTCCTTTTTCTATTTCATTTTCCACCATATCTTTAGCCTCGTTTAATAACCGTTTGCTTTCGCCGCAAAGGTAGAAACTTTTTTCTACTAATTCGGCTATTTGTTGCTGAATTTTATAATCAACAACAGGAACAACCACATTTTCAATTTCATTTATCCGCCAATGCAGAATAATTGAACCGCCGGCGTCGCGTTCGGCTTGTTGCTGCACCACCTTGGAATTTAACGCCAAAGTCAGATATTCCGGCAAGATGTCTTTGTTCTTGACCGTCAAATGAAGAATGGCGCCGGAAGTTATGAAATCGGCATCTTCTCGAAGCATATACGCCGTACCGACACTGCCGTCTTTGGAAAACAATATGGTTTCTTTCTTGGGTTTAAGACTGTCTATCAACGTCCGGTTGTCGTTACAGAAGTTATCGGAAAGTTTCTTTTCAGGGTCGGAGATTCCAAATTTGTTGTAATCGGCGACACGCAAAAACGACACACCTTCATCGCTGTATGCGTCCGAACCCGGCTCTATTGATTTTTTGATTGATACCAAATTACCCAACAAATCGTATCCTTTCTGTTTCACTTTCGATATTATTTCCTCATATTTTGGTTGATAATATTCTGCATCCAATCGTCCCGTTGAGAGAAACGATTCTGAAAAACTTTTAATGTTTATGTTTTCCTGTGCCGGCTGAAAATCTTTTAATCCGATAGTTTCCAAAAGCAATTCTTCGGCTTGGCGATAGAGGGAATTGGATTGTTTTATCTTTTCTTTTGAATCTAATACAACATGACTAATGGTGCTATAAAATTTTTCTGAAAATACAGGTATCGGAATTTCAGAAATATCAAACACATTTAATTTCGGTTGGGCATTGCCACTTATTCTTCTTATAGTTAAGTCATATCCAAATTTCGAGTTTAAATACGTGAGTATGTAATGTTTCATACAAATACTATATTCTTTAAGTTTAATACCAATGTTATTTTCACTTATGTTACATTGTTTTATGTCTTCATCGACCCTTGCATAATAACCAATACTATTTCCAACTTTTGATAATATCAAATCATCAATATGTAATTGACTATTTTTTAATATTGTATTGTTTTCTTCTGATATATATACCATCTCAGAAGTATTTATATTGAATCCGCCCTTGATATTTTCGATTCTAACAAATGGAATACCTGATTGCAGATATGAATGACTCGTAAGTGTTGATCCGAAAGGACCGCTAACTATATTATTCTCTTGTATAAAGAAATGCGGTTTGCTCTTAATCAGTAAATCAATAGAATATACTCGTCTATTAAAGAATGTACTGTCAATTCTGAAAATTTTGCTCCCTTTCTTTAATTCATGTAGTTTTATTTCTACTATCTCCAGCCCTTCCAACAACTCCCGATAACGTTGTTCGTTGAAAGGGCTATCTAAAAAAAACTTAGTCGCTCCTTTTTGGCAAATTCTGCAAACGCTTCGGCAATACCGTCGCGAGTTAAACCGTCGTGATTAAAAAGGTCGTGTTTGACAATCAGGTGACCGTGTCCGTCGAGTATAAATTCGTCCAACTTTTTGGAGGTGGAGACGTATTCTATCGACGGGTCGTAGAATGTCATTTCGCTTTGCGTATGTTGCGGGGCAAGAGCAAACCGCGTCTTCACATCACGTTTGCGTATGTAGATTTTTTCACCGCTGTTATCTTTGCTTTGTTCCTGCATGGTAGCAAAGAAAACGGGATAATCTTCGCGTTTGGGACACAGTTTATCGTCCCATTTCTGCACCAGCAAAACGCTTGTTTTGGTGCCGGTGTGCGGTTTGAA